>NZ_AUCT01000011.1 GCF_000429905.1 Desulfatibacillum aliphaticivorans DSM 15576
GCCGCAGTCAGAGTGGTCTTACCGTGGTCGATGTGCCCGATGGTGCCCACGTTTACGTGGGGCTTGGTGCGTTCGTACTTCGCTTTGGCCATGATACCTTCCTCCCGTGGTTTTTCAGTCTGGTCCGGCAAACCTGACGACCAGGCGCCCTAAACCGTAAAGAGTGTCTTTTCGTTAGCTGCAAATTCCAAAAATGCAAAGATTCTACATGCCGCCCGCCTGAAAAAAGGTGGAGCCCGCGATCGGAATCGAACCGATGAACCTCTTCCTTACCAAGGAAGCGCTCTACCGACTGAGCTACGCGGGCTGAAACCATTTTTTCCTCACGGCCTGGGCCGTTGTTCACTCCAGGCGAATTATGGAGCGGGAGACGAGATTCGAACTCGCGACATCCAGCTTGGAAGGCTGGAGCTCTGCCAGCTGAGCTACTCCCGCCTGAATTCCCGGAGGGCCTTTTATGTCTTCATTGGCCGAGACTGCGTAGTACGGTTTCAGCGTCCTCCTACGCAGGACTGGCTATGAGTGGTGGTGGGGGGAGGATTTGAACCTCCGAAGGCGTCGCCGACAGATTTACAGTCTGTTCCCTTTGACCACTCGGGAACCCCACCAAATTATTGTCATACCTTTGGAGCCAGCGGAGGGACTCGAACCCCCGACCCACTGATTACAAATCAGTAGCTCTACCAGCTGAGCTACGCTGGCGCACTCGGCCCGGAATCAGCCCCGCCTTACGGCGTTGGCCCTCGCTCCGAAATCATTTTGTTTACACCCATTTTTTGATTAGTGCAAGCAAAAAATGCAAAAAAACTTCGAGCGATCAAAAAATCAGGCATTGGACGTCTGCTGCTCCGGATGTCCAGCCTGACCGATTCTTTCGGGGGCGTTTTACAAGCCTCCTGGTCCGGCCCGCTAAAGATGAAATCCGAACCGATCAAGCTCCGTCGCGGTTTTCTCCGTAGCGGGCGTTGCATTAACATCGAATAATAGGCCTTGTAAACAGCTAATTCACTTTTTGTTAATTTTTTTTCACAATAGGGCGTCCTTGACAAGCCTAGGCGGCGCTGATAAATGAATCCAATTATGAGACGGAAATCCTTCATAACCTCGAAATCCGACAGGCCGACCGGTCTCGGACTTTTCCCAAGACATGTGAATTAACTATATGAAAAAAACGTTTATCTCGTTGTTATGCTTGATAGTTGGCGCCGCCGGCTGCGTTGCGCCCTCGGCCCAGGTCAATACTTCCCCCGCCCGCGCGCGTATGTCCGAGGCTTCTGAATCCGGATCCGCGGCGCTTCCCACACCGGGGCAAATAGCGCAAGTGGAAGAAGTGGAAGAGGTCGCCCCCCATGAACTCATGACCAACGGCGGTCTTGACGAACCGGCCAAGTTCGCTGCCACCGATTACCAGTGCAAGCCCGTCCCCACCCCTGTCGAAAAGGACGCCCAACAGATCCTGGATGAAGCCCTGGCCTCCTGCCAGGCGGCGCAGGATTACTGGCAAAAAGGGGAGTTGGATCAGGCCATTGACGCTCTGGACCAGGCCTACGCCATGCTGCTGTCCATTGAATCGGACAACGGCGCCCCCGGAGTGCTTCAAGCCAAAGAAGACCTTCGCTTTCTCATTTCCAAACGCATGCTTGAAATTTACACCTCCCGGTTCACGGCCGCTACGGGAAATCACAACGCCATTCCCCTGGATATGAATAAATATGTTGAGGCTGAAATCAAGCTGTTCACCGGCAGGGAGAAAAACTTCTTTATCGCCTCCTACCAGCGCTCCGGCCAGTACAGGCCCCAGATAGTGGAAGCCCTGAAGGAAGCCGGCCTGCCCGAGGAGCTTTCGTGGCTGCCTCTGATAGAAAGCGGATTCAAGGTGAAAGCCTTGTCCAGCGCCCGGGCCCTGGGCATGTGGCAGTTTATCGCTTCCACGGGCTACAAGTTCGGCCTTTCCCGCGACCGCTACGTTGACGAACGCATGGACCCGGAAAAATCCACCCAGGCGGCCATCGCCTACCTTAAGGAACTCCACTCCATGTTCGGAGACTGGACCACCTGTCTGGCGGCCTATAACTGCGGGGAAGGAAGGGTGCTTCGAGTCATCCAGCGCCAGAACGTCAACTACCTGGATAACTTCTGGGACCTGTACCAGATGCTCCCCCGGGAAACGGCCCGGTACGTCCCCCGGTTTCTGGCGGCCCTGATCATCATCAACGATCCGGCAAAATACGGCATGGATCTGGGAGTCCCCTACCCGCCCCTGGAGTACGAAACGGTGTCCATCAACAAACAGGTGCACCTGAACCACGTGGCCTCGGCCATCGGCGTGAGCAAGGAGACCCTCAAAGACCTGAACCCGGAGCTCAGGTATCAAATCACCCCGGAAAAGCCTTACGATCTCAAGGTGCCGCCGGGAAAATCCAGCGACCTCCTGGCCAGCATCGACCGCATCTCCAAGTACGCATTTCCCCAGGACGCCTACGTGCTGCACCGCATCCGCAGAGGGGAGACCTTGTCCACCATCGCCCGAAAATACGGAACCAGCGTGAGCAAGATCAAACGGGCCAACAGCATGCACAGCACGCGCATCGTGGCGGGAAAAACCCTGAAAGTGCCCATCGGGCGGGGCTACAGCGCTCCGGCTGCTTCCCAGCCCGTCGCCTCCACGCCGGCCGAGCATGTTGTGCGGCGGGGCGACTCCTTGTGGAACATCGCCCAGAGGTACGGCAGCACCATCAACGACATTAAGGAAGCCAACAACCTTAAGACCACCACCCTGTCTGTGGGGCAAAAACTGACCATACCCGGCAAAAGCCAGACAAACGCCTCCGGGTCCAGAACCTATGTCGTCAAAAGAGGCGATACGCCCTCCACCATAGCCCGGAAGCACGGCATGAGCCTGAAACAGCTCCTGGCCCTGAACGGCCTGCACATGAAGTCCACCATCTATCCCGGACAAAAAATTCTGGTCAAATAGGCCAAAAGCAAATAATTCCAATAAAAAAGCCCCGGCGCCCCGGGGCTTTTTTAATTCCGCGGCCCGGCGCCGCCCTTTTGTTGCTCCTTTACGCCGGCCGAACAACAAGGTATAATGAATGATTTTAGCCGGAAGGCACCAAAGCCCGGCGCTTGATATAAAAACACCAAAGACAGGAGTCTTGACGTGATACACAGCATGACCGCGTTTGCGAGAGGGGAAGCGCAAGGCGACGACAAAACCATTTCCGTGGAAATCCGGTCCGTGAACCACCGGTTTTGCGAGATCGCCGTGCGCATGCCCAGGCCCTGGATCGCCCTGGAGGAAAAAATCAAAAACCGCATCCGCCAAAGCGTCAGCCGCGGCCGGGTGGACGTGACCGTGGAAGTCCGCAGCCAGGGAGGTTCGTCCCAGGTTTACGAGGCGGACGCGGCCCTGGCCCGAAACTACTACGAGGCCGTCAAGGAGGTCCACGAAGCCCTGGGCCTGTCCGACCCCATCCCCATAGACAGCATCATTCGTCTGAACGGGGTAATCAACGCCTCCTCGGTCAAGCCGGACCTGGAGTCGGACTGGAGCCTGCTGGAGCAGGCATTGAGCCAGGCCCTGGAAACCCTGTCCTCCATGCGGGAGACCGAAGGCGCGGCCTTGTATGAGGATTTTTTAGGCCGTCTGAAAAAGCTGGAGGAATCCCTTGAGTCCGTTTCCAGCATGGCGGCGAGCCAGCCCGAGGTTCATTTGGAAAAACTCAAGGAGCGCCTGGCCGCCCTTTTGGAAGGCGCCGCCGATCTGGATCCGGCCCGTCTGGCCCAGGAAGCTGCTTTCCTGGCGGATAAATCGGACATCACGGAGGAAATCGTCCGCGCCCGAAGCCATATCGCCCAGTTCAGGGATATCCTGGACCAGGAGGAGCCTCCGGGCCGGTCGCTTAACTTCCTGGCGCAGGAACTGCACAGGGAGTTCTCCACCATGGGCTCCAAATCCTCGGATGCGGGGCTGTCCCACGTGGTTGTGGCCGCCAAGGCGGAAGTGGAAAAAATTCGGGAGCAGGTCCAAAACGTGGAATAAGGCCCGGGGGAATTTATGGAAAAGAAGGCAGCGCGGGATAAGGCGGAGAGGGAAAAGGCCGAACGGGATTTTGAAAACAAACGCCAGTACCTGACCGGACTGAGGCCCGACCCCATGTTGAACATCGGCTTCGGCAACCGGGTGGCGGCGCACCGGGTGGTGGCCATAGTCACGCCCAATACCTCGCCCATGAAGAGGCTGAAGGACGAGGCCAAGAAAGCGGGCAGGCTGGTGGACGCCACATGCGGCAGAAAAACCAGGGCCATCCTGGTCATGGACTCCAACCATGTGATTCTGTCCGCCATTCAGGCCGACACCCTGGCCCAGCGCTACGCCGCGGTCAAGGACAAGAAAGAGGAAGGAACGCATAATGAGCCCGAATAGCCGGGGCAAACTATTTATCATGTCCGCCCCCTCCGGAGCGGGCAAGTCCACCCTCAGGGAGGCCCTGTGCGCAAGACAGCCCAACCTGGCCTATTCGGTGTCCCACACCACCCGCCCTCCCCGGCAAGGGGAAAAAAACGGCGTGGATTACCATTTCACGTCCAAGGAGGATTTCCTCCAAGGCATTGAGGACGCGCGGTGGGCCGAATGGGCCGAAGTCCATGGCAATTATTACGGCACCAGCGCCCGGTTTATCGCCCGCTGCCTGGACCGGGGATGCTTCGTGCTCCTGGACATCGACGTCCAGGGCACGGAAAAAATCCTCAAACGCTTTCCCGAGGCCGTCACCCTGTTCATCATGCCGCCTTCCATGGAGGTTTTGGAGCAACGGCTTTCAAGCCGGGGAACCGACGCACCGGAAGTGATCGCCCAACGCCTGGAAAACGCCAAGGGCGAAATGAACAAAAGGAGCCTGTATAAACATATATTGGTGAACGACGACCTGGAGACGGCCATCAGCGAACTGGAAGGCGTGATGCTGCAATACGGAGCGCCTCCCCCTTGCCCGGAGGCGGAGCGGCGCTCATGAAAACCGAACTTTTATACGGCATGCACCCGGTGCGCGAGGCCCTTTTGGCGGGAAAAAGGCAGTTCCAGGCGGTTTACGTGTCGGAATCCCGAACCGGCGAAGGCAAGGAGGAAATCCTCTCTCTGGCCCGGGAGCGCGGCATTGAGGTGAAAACCCCGGATCAATCCTTTTTTAAAGGCCAGGACCGAGGCGGCCAGGGAGTGGCGGCCAGGGTCAGCCTTTTTAAGCCCATAGCCCTGGAGTCGCTCGTTAAAAAGGCGGGCGGCGAACAGCCCCTGTTCTTTTTGCTTATGGATGAAATAAACGACCCGCAAAACTGCGGCGCTTTAATGCGCACCGCCTTGTGCGCGGGCGTCAACGGCGTGATCATGCCGGACAAACGCTCGTCTCCGTTAAGCCCGGCGGTCTCCAAAGCCTCCGCCGGCGCCCTGGAGCACATGCCCGTAGCCAGGGTCGTCAACCTGGTCCGATCCATGCAATACCTCAAGGACCAGGGAGTATGGTTTTTCGGCCTGGACGCCCGGGCCTCCGGCACAGTCTGGGAGGCGGACCTGACCGGTCCCGCCGCCGTTGTTGTCGGGAACGAGGGCAAGGGGCTCAGGCCCCTGGTAAGAAAGGAATGCGACCAACTGGTCTCCATTCCCCAAGCAGGCCCCTTGGGGTCGTTGAACGCTTCAGTTGCAGGCGCGCTTTCCATGTATGAGGTCATGCGCCAACGCAGAATGTCAGTCAAGTCGAAAGGGTAATAAAAATGACAATGCAAGGAACGAAAATCACGGTTTCGAATGACGGAACGTTGAACGTGCCTAACGACCCGATTATTCCTTTTATAGAAGGGGACGGGACCGGTCCGGACATCTGGGCGGCGACCCAACTGGCCCTGGACGCGGCAGTTAAATACGCTTACAAGGGCGAAAAACACATTGTCTGGAAGGAAATCCTGGCCGGAGAAAAGGCCTTTAACCAGACCGGCGAATGGCTGCCCCAGGAAACCCTGGACGCCATCCAGGAGCACGTAGCGGCCATCAAAGGCCCCCTCACCACGCCCGTGGGCGGCGGCATCCGCAGCGTCAACGTGGCCATCCGCCAATTGCTGGATCTCTACGCCTGCGTGCGCCCCACCCGATACATCCCGCCCATGCCAAGCCCGGTGCGGGAGCCCGAAAAGGTGGACATGGTGATTTTCAGGGAAAACACCGAAGACCTTTACGCCGGCATCGAATTCGAGTCCGGAACCGAAGAAGCCGACAAGCTGGCGGCCTTTCTGACCAGGGAGTTTGGCTCTAAAGTCCCGGAAAAAGCCGGCATAGGCATCAAGCCCATCAGCGCCCAAAACACCAAAAGGCTGGTGGCCATGGCCATTGAATACGCCATCGCCAATGATCGCGCCTCCGTCACCCTCATGCACAAAGGCAACATCATGAAGTTCACCGAAGGCGCCTTCGCCAAATGGGGCTACGAGGTCGCCAAGGAACGCTTTGCCGACCAAACCATCACCGAACAGGAGCTTTGGGACGACTTTGACGGAAAACGCCCCGAAGGCAAGGTCGTCATCAAGGACCGCATCGCCGACATGCTCTTCCAGCAAGTCCTCCTCAGGCCCGACGAATTCGACGTCATCGCCACGCCCAACCTGAACGGCGACTACATCTCCGACGCCCTGGCCGCCCAGGTCGGGGGACTGGGCATGGCCCCCGGCGCCAACATCGGCGACGGCTGCGCCGTGTTCGAGGCCACCCACGGAACCGCACCCAAATACGCCAACCTGGATAAGGTCAACCCCGGCTCCCTGATTCTCTCCGGCGCCATGATGCTGACCTACCTGGGATGGGAGGAGGCCGCCGAAGCCCTGCATAAAGCTCTGGCGAAAACCATCAGCCAAAAGCGGGTCACCTACGACCTGGCCCGGCAGATGCCCGGGGCGACCGAGGTGAAATGCTCCGAATTCGCCAAGGCTCTGGCGGAGAATTTATCATAATTTTTCAGATATGGGCCTGGCATTATGCCAGGCCCATGTTTGTTTCGACTTTCTTTTCCCTCTCAAAAATATACCAGTTGTTATCTGTCTTACCCACGTAAAAAAAACAATATTTCAATGGCCGCCGCCTGTAAAGTCCGGTTTCTGCAAACACACACGCAATGGCCATACCCCGCACCAGTACTTTGATGTGTGACGAGACTCACACCCTCAAGCCAATAACTTACTTGAAAAAAAAAGAAATTCCTATTACAACCATTTCGTTATTGGTATTAAAAGCCTTTTAGCACCGATTCAGGTAAAACCCATGGGAAAACGGAATTCCGCCCTTTGCCGGCGGTGAAGCCCAGGCGGAAAGGCGGCGAAAGCATCGGACCCAAAAGGGCATGCTGTTTTTCCTAAGTCATTTTTCTTGTTTTTTGATTTATTTCCGTATTCGGTAATTTTACCGTCGCCTTGAACAACAACCTGTCAAAGTGCGGAATAATTGTCAAAGGGTGGAGAAGCCATGAAGCGGGCCCGGGTTGAAATATTCCCCCATCACCTGGAAGGATCCGGGGGAAAAGGCCGTGCACAGGATGATGGCGCCGTGTTTGAAACGCTTTACAACAAGACTCCGGTAATGATGCAGGCCCTGGACGTCCAGGGGAACATCATCAGCGTCAATGACTATTGGCTTGTCAACCTGGAGCTTTCCAGGGCCGAAGTCCTGGGACGCCCCTTGCTTGATTTTCTCAGCCCCGAATCCCGCATGCATGCGGCGAAGGAAGTGCTTCCGGCGCTTCAAACCGAAGGGTTTGTCTTTGATGTTGAACTGGAGTTTCAAAGCAAGCGCGGCTCGCTTCTGGAAGTTTCCTTTTCCGCGGTTAAGGACAAAACCAAGGAAGGCGTTGAATGCTTTCCCGGCTTCCTCACGGACATCACCCGCAGGCGCGCTTCCGAGAAAAAGCTGAAGTTGGATGAAGCCCGCCTGGAAGCCTTGCTTTCCTTGTCAGACCTGAAAACCCTCGAGAACTCCTCGGAACAGGAAATGATCCAAAAGATCCTGGAGGACGCCGTACTCCTCACGGAAAGCGAAGGGGGCTACTTCCACTTTGTGAACCAGGATCAGGTCAATATTGAGCTTTTTACCTGGTCCAAATCCGTCAGAAATCAATGCAAAGCCCCCCGGGACCATAAATACGCCTTGCATGAGGCGGGCATATGGGCCGACTGCATCAGAACCGGCGTTCCCCAGATCCACAACGACTACCCCAGTCATCCTTTAAAAAAGGGCTATCCGGAGGGCCACATTCCCATCCGCAGGCACATGAGCGTTCCTATTTTCGATCGGGAAGCCATGATAGCCATCGTGGGGGTGGCCAACAAGGAAGAGCCTTACGACGAATCCGACGTTCGCCAGTTGACCCTCTTCGCCCAGGCCTTATGGAATCATATCCGGGACAAACGGAGCCGGGAAGAGACCAAAGCCCTGGAATTGAGGCTCAGGCAATCCCAAAAAATGGAAGCCATGGGCGCCCTGGCCGGGGGCATCGCCCACGACTTTAACAACATCCTGGCGCCCATCATCGGCTACACGGAAATGGAGCTGGACGAGGCCATCAGCGAGCAAAGGCCCCATGACGGCCTGGAGGCCATTCTCAAAGCCAGCTACCGCGCCAGGGATCTGGTCAAACAAATCCTGACATTCAGCCGCGGCGCCGAGCATGAAATGGGGCCGGTGCGCATCCAGAGCATTATCAAGGAATCCATCAAGCTCATCCGCTCCTCCTTTCCGTCCACCATCAACATCTCCCAGATGATCGACGAAAAGTGCGGACCGGTCCTGGCCGACCCCACGCAGATTCACCAGATCATCATGAATCTCTGCACCAATTCGCTCCACGCCATGCAGGATCGGGGCGGCTCCCTGGATATCAGCCTGCGGGAGATGGAAGTGCACTCGCCGGATCTGTCCCTGTTCCCCAATCTCATGGAGGGCAAGCACCTGCGCCTGGCCATCAGCGATACGGGCAGGGGTATGGAGCGGGAAACCATGGAGCGAATTTTCGAGCCTTATTTCACCACCAAAGCCAAAGAGGAAGGAACCGGGCTCGGCCTTTCCGTGGTGCACGGCATTGTCACCAGCATCAACGGCGCCGTCAAAGTCTATTCGGAGCCCGGCAAAGGCTCATCATTCCATGTCCTGCTGCCCGTCATGCAATCCGCCGAACCTGAAGTGGACTTGGAGCCCCTGGACGCCATTCCCCACGGAAATGAAAGAATCCTGGTGGTGGACGACGAGGAAATGATGGTAACAATGGTAGAAAGCATGCTGGAACGGCTCGGATACACGGCTGAATGCGCCACCAGATCCACCGACGCCCTGGCCTTGTTCAAAGCCGATCCCCATGCTTACGACGCTTTGTTCACCGACCTGACCATGCCGGGATTCACCGGCATCCAGCTTGCGCAAAAATGCAAGGAAATCCGGCCGGACCTGCCTGTGGTGCTGTGCACGGGATTCAGCGAAAGAACCACCGGTCATATCATCGACAGCGTGGGCATAAACGTCACGATGAACAAGCCCATTGTGATTCGCGATCTCGCAATGGCCTTGCGTGAAGCCCTGGACCGCCCCTAACCTCCCCATCGCGCCCCCTAAGAGGCTGTTATGAAAAATGACCTGCAGGGCCTTTCCCCCTTTCTAATGTCCGCCGTGCTAATCCTGGGCATTTGCTTTTTCTCCTTTTTAAAATACCGCCATTGGAGCGGACCGGCCCTCTCCCTTGGCCTTCTTATGTCCGCGGCATACATCCTGTGGCTGATTGTGGAGGCCGGGACGTCCGTGCGCGATAAAAAGGCCGGCAAAACGGAAAAGGACAAAGGAACCCTGGAATGGTACGCCTTCTCCCAGGGCGGAGTCATCCTGACGGCGCTGGGCTTTTCCACGCCATGGCAGGAGGGGTCCCCCTGGATGGTCCTGGGTCTGCTGATTTTCGCCTCCGGGGTTTTGTTCCGCCAATGGGCGGTCCGGGAATTGGGGGCCTTTTACTCCCATCGGGTGCGCATTCGAAACGAACACCAAGTCATCCAAACCGGCCCCTACAGGTGGGTGCGTCATCCGGCCTACTCGGGCATGATCCTGGCCCATATGGGCGTGGTTCTTTTTTTCGGAACCCTTCCCAGCCTGGTTTTTCTGTGTTTGCTGATCGCCGCCATAGTCTCCCGGATTCGCGTGGAGGAAGCGGCGTTAGCCGATTTGACCGGCTACAAGGAGTTTTGCGACAATAAAAAACGTTTGGCCCCCTTGATCTGGTAGCGGGGATAAATCCTTCCGGCGGCGAAGCCATGCTGACTGCATCCGTCAAAATTCTTAAAAACGCTTTTCTGGACGCTCTGTATCCGCCCAAATGCGCGGCGTGCGGGGAGTTCATCCCCGAAGCTCCGCCCTCCCCTCTTCCCAAATTCCTGTGCCCGGATTGTCTGATGGATTACACCCCCGCGGCCTCCCCGTTATGCCTGAAATGCGGCATGCCCTTTGTCTCCCCCGAAGGGCCGGACCATTTGTGCGGCGGCTGCCTGGAAAAGAAAAGCCGATTCAACAAGGCCCGGGCCGCGGGCGTCTACGACGGCCCCTTGCGCACCGCCATCCATCGCCTGAAGTACAATCAAAAGACCGCCCTGGCAGCGCCCATGGGCGGCATGCTGGAGCAAGCGTACCTAAACCATTACGGCGCAGGAAGCGCGGACCTGGCCGTCCCGGTTCCTTTGCACGCAAAAAGGCTGCGGCAAAGGGGTTTCAACCAGGCCCTTGTTCTGGTAAAACATTGGGGAAGGAAAAATGGACAGTTTCCGCCCGTGGAAGCCGGGGCTCTTGCCCGGGTGCGCTGGACCCAAACCCAGGCCGGGCTCAAAGCCAAAGAGCGCGCCAAAAACATACGGGGCGCCTTTGCCGTGGTCAGGCCGGATTTGGTTCGCGGCAAAACCGTGCTCCTGGTGGACGACGTTTTCACCACCGGCGCCACGGCCAACGAGTGCGCCAAAGCGCTCTTGAAAGCCGGCGCAAAAAAAGTGGACGTCCTCACCCTGGCGGTGGTGGTGCGGTAATTCTTTTTAAAAAGGAAACATGGTGCAAAAACCTAAAATCGGCCTTGTTCAATTCGACGTCAAGCTGGGAAATCCCCGGGCAAACATCGACCACGTCAGGCGGGCGATCCAGGATCTGGCGGACCAGGGCGTCAACCTGGCCGTGCTGCCGGAAATGTGGTCCTGCGGGTTTGATTATTCCGCGTTAAAGGAGCACGCCGCCCAAACGCCCGCCGTCCTGGACGAATTATGCAGCCTGACGGAGAATCTTAACCTGGCCGTCTCAGGAACCATGCCGGAACTGACGCCCGAAGGGGTGTACAACACCCACTATTACATCAACGAAAAAGGAAGCGTGCAGGCTGAATATCGCAAGGTGCACCGGTTCACTCCGGCGGGCGAAGGCGAGTTTGAGCCGGGCGCCCGGTCCGTGCTGGCGGCCGCTCCCTGGGGAAAAACCGGTCTGCTCACCTGTTACGACCTGCGTTTTCCCGAACAAAGCCGGGCTCTGGTCCTGGCAGGGGCGATCGTGCTGATCGTCTCCGCCCAATGGCCCGCCGTGAGAATCAGGCATTGGGACGTGCTGCTGCAAGCCCGGGCCGTGGAAAACCAGGCCTTTGTCATCGCCTGCAACCGGTGCGGCAAGGATCCGGAGCTTGTTTACGGAGGCCGGTCCGCCGTCATTTCCCCGTGGGGCGAGGTTATAGCCGGCGCCGGAGGCGGGGAGACTTTGCTGACGGCCGCCCTTAACCTGGATGAAGTGAAGGACTTTCGCACCAGAATCCCCTGCCTGGAACATCGAATTCCGGAGGCTTATGATCTCGAAAATATTGTCGAAAAATGAACTGATTAAAGCTGTTGAAAAAGCCAAGGCGAAAAACAAAACCGTGGTCTTCACCAACGGATGCTTTGACATCCTCCACGTGGGCCACGTGCGCTATCTGGCCGAGGCCAAAAGCCAGGGCGACGTCCTGGTTCTGGGCCTGAATTCGGATCGGTCCGTGCGGGAAATCAAAGGCCCCAAACGCCCTATTGTTCCCGAAGCGGAACGCGCCGAGGTTTTAGCCGCCCTGGAGTCCATTGATTTTATATCCCTGTTTGACGAGCCGGACCCGCTGGATCTCATCCTGGCCGTCATGCCCCAGGTTTTGGTCAAGGGCGCGGACTGGCCCGAAGACCAGATCATCGGCGCCAGGGAGGTCAAAGAGGCTGGAGGCAAAGTCGTGAGGGTGGATCTGGCGGAAGGCGCTTCCACCACTAATATCATCCAAAAAATATTGGATCAGGGGTAGGGCCATGCTGGAACCGGGAAAAAACGGAACCCAACTGGTGCGCACTCCGGGGCTGAGCCGCTTTGACGAGATTGATCACGGTTTTTTTTCCAGGCACGGAGGAGTCAGCCAGGGGGAATTGGCCTCCCTGAACATCGGAACCGCGGTGAACGACGATCCGGACCTTGTGGCGAAAAACAGGCTGGCCATTGCCCGGGCCATGGGCGCCGATCGCCTGGCTTTCGTCAAGCAGGTGCACGGCAAGGAGGTGGTCGTCTTAGACTCGAAGCCGGATCCAAGCTCGGACCCGCTTTGGCAGACGAACCTGGAGGCCGACGCCATAGTCACCAACCTGCCCGGCGTGTTTTGCGCCATCGCCGTGGCCGATTGCCAGCCCATATTGCTTTACGATCCCGAAAAAAAGGCGGTGGGCGCAGTGCATAGCGGGTGGCGGGGCAGCTTGCAGAATATTGCGGCTCACGCCGTGGAAGCCATGGTCCAAGCCTTTGGATGCAACCCTGCCGGCATGATCGCCGCCATCGGCCCTTCCCTGGGCGCCTGTTGCGCGGAGTTCATCCATTATAGAACGGAAATTCCCGAGGAATTCTGGAAGTACAAAGACGAAAAGGACCATTTTGACTTTTGGGCCGTCACCCGCGACCAACTGACGGCGGCGGGACTGGAAGGCCGAAACATCGACTGCGCAAACATCTGCACCAAATGCACGCCGGAGCATTTTTTCTCGTACAGGGCGAGCCATGCATCGGGCCGCTTCGCCGGAGTCATAGGACTCAAGCCCGCGTAAAAGAGTATCGACTTACAAACCGGGTTCTGCTAATCTTAAGGGGTTAATTCTACTTAACGGGAGAGCATGCCTTGAAATTATTCGACACAACCGCCCTGGTCCTGGAAAACAAGGAAATCCAGCCTGGATATTTTCGCATGGAACTGGCCGCCAATGACATCGCCTGCGCCTCGGCGCCCGGCCAGTTTGTGATGGTCAGCCCCGGCGACTCCATACAGCCATTGCTGCGCAGGCCCTTTTGCGTCCATGACGTGAAAGAAGGAGCCGACGCGAAATGGGTTCTGACCATCCTGTTTGTCGTGATCGGGGAAGGCACCCGAATTCTATCCCGGAAAACGCCCGGAGAGACAGTGCAGGTGCTGGGGCCTTTGGGCAAAGGATTCTCGTTGAATACGGACACGGAGGAATGCCTGCTTGTCGCCGGAGGCATTGGTACGGCCCCCATGGTGTTTTTGGCCAGGTATCTGGCCCAGGAGTTCAGCCCGGTTTCATGCAAGGTGCTGTTGGGCGCCAGGACGGCCAACGACGTGCTATGCCGGGACGTGTTCGAGCAGATCGGCCTGGAAGTGCAGGCAGCCACCGAAGACGGAGGCCTGGGCGCCAAGGGCTTGGTCACGGCCCTGCTGGACAAGGCCTTGGAGGGAGATGCAGCCAGGCAAATTTTCACCTGCGGCCCCATGCCCATGCTCAAGGCGGTCGCCGCCATGGCCAAGGAGCATAATACCCCCTGCCAGGTTTCCGTGGAAGCCGCCATGGCCTGCGGGATGGGCGCCTGCCTGGGGTGCGCCCTGCCTAAAAAGGAAGGCCAGGCCAAGCATCTGCACGCCTGCATGGACGGTCCGGTCCTGGACGCCAAGCTGTTGTGGAGTTGAATTGCATATGAATGAGATGGAGGACGCCCCCCTCTTCTCTGCTTCTCCCTGTGGCTGACGCCAAGTTGCGTTCAAACAACTGATTGTCTTCCGAATAAAATCCTTAAGGGCGCTGGGTCCCTGCTTACAGGGATGACGGCCATGGAGATAAGCCTGCAAAAAACCGACATTTTGTTGGGTTTCGCAAGCTCCATCCAACCTGCGCCGCACAAGTTTTAGAAGGTCGGATGGTTCTGCGTTAAGTTTTTCCTGCTTAATAGGCAGGCGAAAGAAATGCCGCTTCGCCTGGTTGAAGCCTGTGTCTTTGTTCGCAGGTTCATCCGACAGTTTTTTGAGGGCAATCTTAAGAAGTGAGTAAACAGAACTGTTCCAATGATGACGCCTTGATGCGCCGTCCGAACGCCCCTTTTTGGGCCCCAAAAAACAAATCAAGAACTCCGCCCTTGTTTCCGATTAAAAGAACTGATATCAGGCGTGGTTTTGCGGTTTCCGGTCCATGAACTTTTTCAAAAGGCGGGACCGGTTCGGTCGCGCCCCTGGATTACAGACGCAGGCGAGGGCGGCAGAGTCGCGAGGCGGGCGGCAAAGCTGGCCATATCCGGTTTGATTGACATATACCGAAGAGGGAAAACCGCCGGTTTGGATTGACACCCGGGAAAGAGCCCCTATTATTAAATGACATCCAGCCGATTGCCTCCAGGCTTGAACCCGATTTTCCGCCGTTTTTTTAGGGCGCCGCATGGTTTGACATGGGCACGGATCGGTGCTAATTTATTATGTTTTGAATGCCAATGAACCAGGAACGCAACGAGTCTATGCAGGAAGTTACGCTGATCATCAAAAACGAACTGGGCCTCCACGCCCGATGCGCAGCCATGGTGGCCAAGACGGCCTCCAAGGCCAAGGGCGCCGTGTTTTTAAGCGCCAGCGGAAACACTGCCGACGCCACTGACATTCTGGACATGCTCATGCTGGCGCCCCACGCCGCCCAAGGCATGGAAATTTCCATCGCCGTCCAGGAAGCCTCGGACGCGGAAATCCTGGAGGAACTGGCCGCACTGGTCGAGGACGGATTTGGAGAATATTAGGTCCGCAGAGCCCATGGCCCGACTCTGTCCCAGCGAGACCCCCCCGGGCCGAAAACAATGAATCGCCAAAAAACATTTACAATGCCTGAATCAGAAAAAAAACAAATAACGCTCCATGGCATTCCGGCCGCCCCTGGCATATGCATCGGCCAGGCTTATCTTGTGGGCACGAACTCAATGGAAGTCGTGCGCAAGTACCCTGTCCGGAAAGAGGATGTCACGGAAGAGTCCGCCCGCATGCGGCAGGCCGTTAAGAAATCCGAAACGGAAATCTCCCTGCTGATCAAAAAAATGCAGCAGGACAACTCCCAGCAGTCTTTTATCCTGGAGTCCCATCTTGCGGTCCTGAAGGACAAAATGTTTTTCGGCAGCACCATTGAGACCATTGAACAGCAGCAGGTGAACGCTGAGTGGGCCCTGAAAATCACCGTGGACCGCCTGACCCATAATTTCAACAAAATCGAGGACGAGTACCTCCGGGACCGGTCCAGCGATATATTTCACGTGTACGAACGCGTCATGCGCAACCTGGTGGGGAACGACGACAAAGGCATCGACACCATCCATAAGCGCGTGATCCTGGTGGCGCCCGACCTTTCCCCGGCGGAAGCCAGCCAGATCCGCGTGGAATGGGTCCAGGGATTCGTCACGGACCGGGGCGGCCGCACCTCCCATACGGGAATCGTAGCCCGCACCCTCCAACTGCCCGCGGTGCTGGGCCTGGGGAACGCCACAACCCAGATTCACACGGAAGACGTCATCATCGTAGACGGCATCGCCGGCCTGGTCATCGTCAACCCGGATGAAAACACTCTGGTGGATTACTCGGAAGCTGAGGCCCGATACGAAAACCACCTGTTTGAAATTTCAAAATTCAGTCACGAACCGGCCACGTCCCTGGACAAGAGAACCACGGAAGTCAGCGCCAATATCGAGCTTTTGGAAGAAGTGGTGTCGGTCAAGGACAAAGGCGCGGACGGCATAGGCCTGTACCGCACGGAATTCCTGTATATGAACCGCCGGGCCCTGCCCACGGAAGAAGAGCTGTTCGAAAACTACAAGGAAGCCGTGGACCTTATGGAGGGCAAGCCGGTCACCATCCGCACCCTGGACGTGGCGGGCGAAAAGGTCGCCAAGGGGCTTATGGCGCCCCACGAAGACAACCCGGCCCTGGGCCAGCGGGCCATCCGGTTTTGCATGCGCCATCCCGGAATTCTCCGCACCCAGCTTCGGGCCATCCTCCGGGCCGCCTCCCACGGCAAAATCCGTCTGCTCTTCCCCATGATCTCCAGCGTGGAGGAAATCCTGGCCGTTAACCAGATTGTGCGGGAAGTCCGGCAGGATTTGGAAAGCCACAACGTGGAATTCGGCCGTGACGTGGAAACCGGCATGATGATTGAAGTGCCCTCCGCCGCCGTGTGCGCGGATCTCTTCACGCCCCATGTGGATTTCTTCTCCATCGGCACCAACGACCTGATCCAGTATTCCCTGGCCGTGGACCGGGGCAATAAAAACGTGGCCCACCTGTTCCAACCCCTGCATCCCGCCGTGCTGCGCATGGTCAAACGGGTTTCCGAAACCGCCAGGGACGCAGGCATCCGTATGGCCATGTGCGGGGAAATGGCCGCCGACCCCTTGCACATCCCCTTGCTCATGGGCATGGATTTCGACGAATTCTCCATGAACCCCCAGGCCGTGCCCGTGGTCAAAAGCGTCGTCCGCTCCCTGGATCACGGCCAATGCCAGGCTCTGCTGGAAGAAGCCCTCAAGCTCCCCACGGCCGACGAAATCGCAGACCTAATAACCGGAACCTACGGCGACTTGGTGTTTCAGCATCCTCTCTACGCACAGGACGCGCCCCAGGATCAGCCGGAGTAACCTTATAATCAAGGGGACTTAACCCATGTCCAACAGGCCTGAACATACAAAACTAGTGTGCCAAAACCGCAAGGCAAGGCACGATTACCATATAGACGACCGCTTTGAGGCGGGCATGGTGCTCACCGGAACCGAAGTCAAATCCCTCCGGGAAGGCCGGGCCAACCTTAAGGATTCGTACGCCCGGGTGAAAAATGGCGAGTTGTGGCTGCACCAGTTCCACATCAGCGAATATCCTTTCGCCTACTACAACAACCACGAGCCTCTGCGGATTCGCAAACTGCTCATGCACAAACAGGAAATCAAACGCCTGACCGGAAAAATCAATGAGCGGGGCTTTTCCCTCATCCCCCTGGAAGTGTACTTCTCCCGGGGCAAAGCCAAGGTCACCCTGGCCCTGGCCCGGGGCAAAAAAGCCTACGACAAGCGCCAGGACATCAAAAAGCGCGAAAGCAAACGCGAAATGGACCGCATCAAAAAGGACAAAGGCAAGGGGGATTACTAGCTTTCCATCTTCGCCGCATATCTTTCTGAAAATCCAAAAGGCCGGACGCCCGCTAAAACAGGCGCCCGGCCTTTTTTTTTGTGTAAAGATCGCCTCCGTCGGCCAACAGCATAACTGCGCGCCTCCGTCGGCCGACTTCTTTTCCACACGCCGCAACGCGGCAAAAAAGTTCGATCAAAAACTTTTCCATGGCGCTTCGCGCAAGATCCTAACCTGTCTGCTTCACGCCGAAAAACAGTCCCATGAAAAAACTTCTGTATATGCAATCCACATTGGAAAACCCGGCCTCTTTCAACCACTGAACTTGGTCGAAAACCAAGGCGTCCTTGTCGTAATCCTTTCTTCTTTGGATGCTCGCCTGGATCTGCTCTTCCGCCGCCCCTTTTTTCCGGACTTTTTCCAGCCAGTTGTCCCAATACAATTTCTGCAGAAAGTCGGTTTCGCCCTTTATCTGATCAATGTTGATGAACATCCCGTTGTCATTCAGAACGTCAAAGGCGTCTTTGAAAAGCTGCGCCTTTTCGGAGTGCTCCAGGTGGTGGATGGAAAGGCTGGTTATAACAAGGTCGAACCGCCCCAAATTTTTAGCCGTCAAATTTCTGTAATCATCAATGACAAACTCAAACTGATTGATGCGGCCGTGAAAACGTTCTTCCGCGACCTTAAGCATTTTATCCGCAACATCCAAAAGGACGAATTGGGCGTTGGGATATTTTTCCAGGACGAACCTGGAAAACAGGCCCGTCCCCGCCCCCAGATCCAAAACCTTGATGTTGGCGCCTTTGGGAAACGGAATGATTTCCATGGCCGCGGAAAAGATTTCATGAAAGCAAGGCAAGGCCTTTTCCACCCACTCATCATAGTATTTCGCCGACTGATTAAAGTCCTTGTCGATTGTCATCTTTTATAATGCCCTAATTTTTAACAGGTTTTCAAAAAATACAATTCCAGGCGCAGGCAAAAAAACCGCCTCCCGCATAAACCACTTAAACCCAAAGCCCATAGGATTGCAAGGCCCGCCATGTCCGCCCCTTGCTGGCTGCCAAAGGATTTACCCCGTCGGCATGGCAGGAATTCTCTTGACAGATTTTAAATTTAGATTGATTATTTAAATTCAAGGAGGCGACAACCATGGCTAAAAAACGCGCGCCCTATAAAAAAACGCAAAATAGAAAGCAACTGATCATCCAGGCTGCGCTCCAATGCTTTAACGAAAAAGGATTCACCGACTCCACCATGGAGGAAATCCGCACCCGGGCCAATTCCTCCTACGGCAGCGTGTACCACCATTTCAAAAACAAGGAGCAGTTGGCTGCGGCAGTGTACGTGGAGGGCGTGGCCGATTTTCAAGAGGGATTGCTCAAAGCCCTGGAGGGAAATCCCGGCGCCTGGGAAGGCCTGGGCAAGGTGGTGGAGTATCAATTTTCCTGGATGGAGGCCAATCCCGAGTGGGCCAGATATTTGGTGGTCATGCGCCATGCGGACTTTATGCAGGACGCGGAAACCGCCTTAGAGGAGCAAAACAAGCAGACCTACCCCGCCCTGTGGGCCTTCATTCGCAGGCATGTCAAAGCGGGGGCTCTTCGCGACCTGCCGCCCGATCTTTACGCAACCTTGCTGTTGGGGCCTTGCCAGGAATACACCCGGTTTTGGGTCTTCGGCCGGGCCCAAACGCCCCCGGAAATCGCTGCCGAGGAAATCGTGTCCGCGGCTTGGCAGGCCTTAAAATCACCGGAGAAATAAAGGAGAAATATCATGAGTCCATTGCTGATAACCGCCGCCGTTTTGCTGGTCCTCATCGCCCTGGCCCATTCCTACCTGGGGGAGAGGTTTTTGATAGGCCCGCTGCTGAAAGATCCCAACGTGGTGATTTTCAAACGGGCGCCTTTGACCAAGAACATCCTTCGCTTCGCCTGGCACATCACCACCGTGGCGTGGTGGGGCATGGCCGCCGCCATCCTGGACATGCAGGGCGCCAACGGAAAAAACCTGCTGTCCATGTACGCGTACATCATAACCTTCGTTGTGACCGGCGTCATGATCCTGGCCTGGACCAAAGGCAAGCACGTCGCCTGGATCGTGTTTTTCGCCATCGCAGGCTGCCTGTTTGCAGCGGCGTAAAAAACGGTTGGCAACGGTATCGAATGTGGGGTTTGCACTGCCCCAGAGAATAGGCAAGTAGTCCTGGGGCGCACGTAACGCATCAACGGCAGGATACTGCTCTGATAGAACCACCCTTAATCCTAAAATAGGGACTCTTCAGGCTTCATTGTAGCTGCGCCCCCCTATGGGCGCCTTTGAGGACGCGCAACGCGCGTCCTGAGCAGGCACGGGGGCCTGCGGCTACACGTTGACTTCATCCTTAACGGATTCAAGAAGCAATGTAGCGTCAGGGCTTGCCCTGTTCTTTTTGGGGTCGCCCCAGGCATGACGGATTAATGCATGAGATAGGGCGAGATTAACCATCATGGCCAGCCCCGGCACGCCATTCCGGAGTCCGATAGGACAACAAGCGCGACCTCGAACGATTGAAGAAGCCAGGAATGTCCAACGGGCTAACAATGCTGGTTGACATCATGCTTTTATTTCTTGGTTGGGAGACTCTCTCCTGACTTCAAACACAACACGGCTTTGCACCACATGTGCTTGCGCACCCCGGCAGGATACCGCTCTGCCGGGGCTGCCCATACTCTGGCGGCTCTTTACTCACCCGTCATTCCCGAGCGTCCTTATCGCGAATCCAGAGTCATCCTTCCGTCATCTTGAAACATTGCTCGACAGGATCTTGCAGCATTAACCTACTCTCCTTATTGACGTTTAAGCCCCTTTCCATTACAAAATTTCCTCATCAGCAAAGATGAATTTCATCCAAACAACAATTGCTTTAGTCACGCCAATGCCTTGGAGACAACCCTATGGCCCAATACCGAGAAATCTCAGACGAAGAACTCCAACACATTCTTAAACAACACCAAACGTGGTTAAAAACAAATAAAAAACAAGGACGGCAAGCGAATCTCAAAGGCATCAACCTCAAGGATGCTAACCTTAGAGACGTCCGTCTCCAGGAGGCGGACCTATCGTATGCCAATCTTCTACACGCTGACCTCCACAGCGCAAACTTCAATTCTGCCAATCTCCAACATGCAAACCTTCCTGACGCTAATCTCATTCTTGCCCAACTTCAAAATGCCAATCTCCTTGGCGCTAACCTTTCAAAAAGCGATCTTAAGTTTGCTACCCTTCAAGACTCTAATCTTTGGGGAGCCAACCTCCAGGATACTAATTTTGAAAGTGCCATCCTAACTGGAGCCAACCTTGAGAAGGTAGACCTCCAGGGAGCAAATCTCAACAGCGTGAACCTTTCAGGTGCTGACTTTAAAAAAGCGGAATTCGGTTACACAATAATTACCTGCGTGGATCTAAAGGGCGCAAAAGGGTTAGAAAACTGCATACATAATGGCCCATCTTCCATCGGCCTGGACACGATTTACAAATCAGGCGGGAACATCCCCGAGGTTTTTCTCCGTGGCTGCGGCGTTCCCGACAATTTTATTGAGTACATGCGCTCCCTGGTTGGCCAAAAACTGGACATCTATTCCTGCTTTATCAGCTATTCCCACGCAGACGAAGAATTTGCAGAAAGGCTGCACAGCGCCCTCCAAAGCTCCGGGGTTCGCTGCTGGTATGCGCCCCACGATATGCAGGGGGGCAAAAAGCTGTACGATCAAATAGACTCCGCCATCCGGGTGCACGACAAAACCCTGTTGTGCTTGTCCGAAAACAGCATGGGGTCCAAATGGGTGGAGACGGAAATCAGACGCACCCGCAAAGCCATGGACAAAACCGGCAAGCAAAAGCTCTTTCCCATATCCATTGTGGATTTTAATAGGATCAAGGAATGGGAATGCTTTGACGTCAATACCGGCTCGGACATGGCCGACGAGGTGCGGGAGTTTTACATCCCGGATTTTTCCAATTGGAAGGATCATGATTCCTTTCAAAAGGAGTTTGAAAAACTGCTTCGGGATTTGAAAAGGGATGCATAAATCCATGGCAGCCAGGCGCCCCCATGGAGAAAAATCATAACGACGCTGGATTCCCGCCAAAAGCACGCGGGAATGACAGGCGGGGAAATGCCTTAGGCAGCATATCAATGTTCACAGTCGATCAATTAGCGATGTTGGGAATATAAAGGGCGCGCCATGCAGAGCAGGACTTCAAATTCCTTTCGGTCGCCTTATTGTCCTGTCGGACCCCGGCATTGCATGCCGCGGCTGGCCGGTTAGTCGCGCCGCATTGGCTGAATTTGCTGCAAGGCCTGCCCTGCCCGGGACGCGCGTCGGCCGCCCAAAAGACGCAGCAAGCAGTGCGCCTGCATAGCTTAATCGATCCATAAGAGTCTGTCCGTGGGTAGCCCAGGCAGAGCAGCATCCTGCCTGGGTTGCGTAGCGACATGAAGTAAAACCTTTCAGACCTTGAAAGCCGGCTATCTTCCGCAAAAGGCCGCCCCTCAAAACAAAATAATTGCGAGATTTCAACCAACTTTATTCGCCCGCCAGCCACCCCCGATTCTTACAATCCTTCCCGGCCGCGCCTTCCGGCCTGCGGCCCCAGGCAACAAACTGCCGTTGCCTGGGCCACCCTTTCTGATGATCGGTTTAGACTTGAGGCAGTCCGTCGGGGTCGGCGTCTTCATAGGTCGTCTTATTGGCCTGAGGCCATCCAGCTTTTGCCGCGCCAACCGCCTAAAACCGTTGAGGCGAGGCGCTTCAGTCTTCATTGTAGTTGCGCGTCCTGAGCAGGCGCCGGGGCCTGCAACTACACCTCAGGTGTGGCGGCAAGACGGTATGTGGGCAGGGCAAGCCCTGAAACTACGGGTCAAATGCAACCTAATGGGGTGCGATTCACCGGCCAGTCGCGGCATGCAATGGACGCGCGATGCGCGTTCAAAAAGACCAGCAAACAGTGCGCTTACATGGCTTCACGAATTCTAAAAATATGATTCGGTCACCTATTTCCCGTCCGGCCCCCATCGCCCATATTTCACCCTAATAGTATTTTTTCTTAAAACGCGGCGCCGGGGGCTTGCAATTTTATGCATTTAAGAGCGGCGGGAATTGTTAATGGAAATAAATAAATATGGTTATACAACCTTGTTGCAATAATCGCTTGCCTTGCCATAATCTGCCTGCTAAGATGATCTTGTAAAGTTTGAACATTATCGGCCTAAGGGAATGCTGTTTTTCTTATTGGTCAGTGAAATCCCGGTTGATTTGTCTTATTCCCATTGATTTGCAACCATGCTTTTTAAATAACAAATTGCTTTTTCGGACTGTTTTGCTCGCCTGATTCGGAGGTGTTTTCATGGGCGTTTTGTACGATGTTATGTTGAACGATGAAATTCACACCCAAGTGGTATCCGATTATATGGCGCTCATCAGCAACCAGGTTCAACGGACTTCCGGTCCTTCCGGAATGGTCATCAAGACCGCCTACAAAGCATTGAAAGGCGTAAAGCCCGGATATATTGAAGAAGTGGTGGAAATCCTTTTGCCTTCCTTCATGACGGTCCTGGATGGACATTACGAAGAGTATAACGAAAACGGGGCCAAGGCGCCTTTTCATGTATGGATCGAAGGCCGCTCCCCCGCCGTGGCGGACCAGCTTCTGGAAATCACGGACGAAGTCATTCAGCACGCAGACAAAAAAGTAGTTGTGAAAGTGTACAAAGGCGTTCGCAAAATCGCAAAAAAGCATGTAACCGCGGCCATACCCGACATGGCGGCCGTGACCATGAAATATATGGATTAGTTAACCCCATCAATTAACATTCAGCCCATCAGTAAGATTTGGAGAATCTACCATGTTGCAGGCCCCTGAGACCAAGCTCACCCGTATTGGAGTCTTCTACGACGGAAACTTTTTCTATCACGTAAGCAACTATTATAAATACGTGCATCCACGGAGAGCCCGCCTCAGCGTTGCGGGAATTCATGAATTCATCAAGAGCCAGGTGGCGGAATCCGAAGGCGTGGATCCCAGGTACTGCCAGGTGGTGGACGCCCATTATTTTCGCGGACGCCTGGGCGCCCAGGAAGCGGAGCAGCGTCAGGTGCTCATGTCCGAACGCGTATTTGACGAAATCCTCATGCGCGAAGGCATTGTAACCCATTACCTGCCCTTGGGCGCCAGGGGAGAAAAGGGCATTGACGTGTGGTTGGCTCTGGAAGCCTTTGAACTGACCGTGCTCAAGCATTTTAACGTAGTGGTTCTCATCGCCGGAGACGGAGATTACGTGCCCCTGATCCGCAAGATAAACACCCTGGGAACCCGCATCATGGTCCTGGGCTGGGACTTTGAATACACGGACAATCAAAACAACAAACGCCGCACCGTCACCTCCGTGAACCTGCTGGATCAGGTGACCTATCCCATTCTCATGCATACGTTGATTGACGATAAAACCCGGCGCAACGACCCGGTGGTGCATAACCTGTTCGTCAGGCCCGACTCGGGGAGCAACGGCGGCTCTGCGTACAGCCGAAGCGAGTTTCCCGCGGAAGTTCCCGCAGCGGAGCCTTGGGAAAAGCCGCCCCAAGCTGAAAAGCGCCGCGGCACCATCCAGAGCCTCAAGGACGGCTACGGCTTCATCCGCACGGACACGCCAGGCAAGAACATGTTTTTCCATCGCACCAACCTGCTGGACGTGGAATTCGACGATTTGTGCGAATACGACGAAGTGGAATACATCCCGGGAATGAACGATCGCGGCGAGTGCGCCCTGGACGTGACCCGCGTGGCCGCCGTGGGCAATGCCGACCGGAAGCCCAAAATTTTCGACATCGAGGACGAGTTGGAAGAAGAAAGGCGGCGCCAGATAGAGGCGGCCAAGGCTCAAGGCCTTGATTTTGATGAGGAGGAGGATTCCTATCAGGATCAGGACCAAACCCCGGATCAGGACGAGATACAGGAAAAGGACGAGATCCAGGAAGAGGACGAGGATCGGCAGCCCACCGAGGAGGAAGAGCAGAGGAATTTCTCCCACGCCAGCAGCTTGTCCATCTGGGAAGAGTGATCAACTCAGCCATTATTGAATCCCCAGCCCCGGCCGCAACCAAGCGGCCGGGGCTTTTTTTTATTCCTTCCAAAGCGGCAATCTTTTCTGGACGAATTTTCCCCCCGGCAAAATTTCGCCATGCATCTTCTGCATGACTAAACCCAAATACTGTTTTATTTCAAATATATATCTAAATGGCGCCAAATTTGATACATATCAAAATCGAATTCAAAACAGAAAGGAGGTGAAAAAATGATACGCGGAATCAATAGCGGTGCAAGCTATTTGATCGCCCAGGATATGGAGCCGGAAAAGCCGGAAAGCCCCTTTGAACGGATCGACTTCAATGAGGACGGCGTCTTGGAGATGAGCGAACTGGAAACCTTCGCCTCCCAAATGCCGGAAGGCGCGGGGCCTTCCCTCAGCGCGTACGATCTGATTGCGGAACTGGACACGGACGGCGACGCCCTCCTGACCCGGGAGGAATTCGACGCCGGCAGGTCCGGCGGTCTTCCTCCAGGCGCCCTCATGGGGCTTTTCGGGGAAATCGACGCGGACAAGAACGGGGAACTGGACGAATCCGAGATTGCGGCCTTTGTAAAAGCCATGGATGAAATGGACGGAGCAGGCGAGATTGCTCCCGATATCATCGCGGAGCTGGATGCGGACGGCGACGGCGTTCTCTCCCTGGAGGAACTTGAGGCGGGAAGGCCGGACGGCCCGCCTCCCCACATGACGGGGGCCATGAGCGGCGGTCAGCAGGCGGGGGCGAATGAGACCGCGCAAGTGCAGGAGGAAACGTCAACCGAAGAATCAGACCCTTTGGACGCGAATGGGGACGGGTTTGTGGACGCCAGGGAAGCGGCCGCAGGCCTTAATTTAAGAGCCTGGATGCAGGTGCATCAAAAATCCGTTATTTACGGCTCGTACGGAAAAGGACAAAATTCCGTCAACCTATCGGCATAGGAAGGCCGGGCTTTAACAAGCAGTTCCGCCGGCGCACGGAGTTTTTCCCAATTCCGGTTGCGAAGGACAACTGTCGCAAGTTTTCGGGGACCGGCCGATCCTCTCCGGCGGCGGCTTCCCCTCCCCCCTTTCAATCAACAAAGGCTTACGCGGCCTGGCACGCCCGCCGTGAGAGGAAACCCCTTTACCTTCCCGCCGGGCTCCTGTATATCTTTTTGCGTTATCCAAATCCTTCCTTGTTCTGGCTGGCCTCTATTTCGAAAGGGACTACACCGTGTCTGATTCCAAGGAATACAAGAAGATCGTCCGGTCCTGGTGCATGTACGACTGGGCCAACTCCGCCTTTGCTACCACCATGATGGCGGCCATGTATCCGCCTTTTTTCCACGCCGCCGCGGTTAAGGCGGGCTTCACACCAGCCGGCGCAACGGCCGCCTGGGGCTATTTTGCCGCCGCCGCCTTGTTTATTGTGGCTGTCAGCGCCCCCCTGCTGGGCGCCATGGCGGATTACATGGGGCGCAGAAAGCTGTTTGTAGGCTTGTTCGCGGGCCTGGGAGTCATTTGCACCTGCGCCGCCGTGTTTTTGGGAGACGACACATGGCTCCTGGCCGGGTTGCTGTTCATGGGCGGAAACGTAGGCTTCGCCGGCGCCAATGTCTTCTATGAATCCCTGTTGCCCCTGATCGCCAAAGAAGGGGACGTGGACACGATCTCCGCCAGGGGATACGCCCTGGGATATCTGGGCGGCGGGCTATTGCTGGTGATCAACGCCCTCATGGTCACCAAGCCGCATTGGTTCGGCATGGAAGGCGTGGGCTTTGCGGTCCGGGCGTCCTTTTTTTCCGTGGGCGTCTGGTGGGGCGTGTTTTCCATTCCCTTACTGAAAAACGTGCCTGAACCGCCCAGGGATGTGAAAAACACCTCCAAAATTCCCATAGGAGAAGGAGTCGCCAGGCTCGCCGCAACATTCCGGGACATCAAAAAATATAAGCAGCTGCTCATTTTTCTGGCGGCCTTCTGGGTGTACAACGACGGCATAGGCACCATCATCAAGATGGCCACGGCCTACGGCAGCGAAATCGGCATTGGCATGACCCACCTTATCGGCGCCCTGGTTTTGACCCAGTTTATCGGCATGCCCTGCGCCATCGCATTCGGCGCCCTGGCCAATCGAATCGGCGCCAAAGCCTGCATTCTCATCGCCCTGGGAGTATACGTGATCATATGCATTGCAGGATATTTTATGAGCACGCCGCTGCATTTCTACATCCTGGCCGGTCTCGTGGGCACGGTGCAGGGAGGCAGCCAGGCCTTGTCGCGGTCCTTGTACGCAGCCATGACGCCCAAGGCAAAGGCCTCGGAGTTTTTCGGCTTTTTTTCCTCCAGCGCCAAAATGGCGGGAATCGCCGGACCTCTGGTCTTCGGCGCCGTCAGCAATTTCGCCGGGGAAAGCCGGCTCTCCATATTCTCCCTGATTGTCTTTTTTGTGGTTGGCGGCCTCCTGCTGATAAAAGTGGACGTCCAGGAAGGAATTGCAGCGGCGAAAGAATAACAGGAGCCAATCCGTAAACGGCTTAGCCGTCTTTATTGGAAGCGTTTTCTAAAAGGCAGTCCGAAGGCTCGCCGGTGTGCTTTTCCGTCCGGTTTCTCCCGCCTTCCTTTGCTTTGTACAAGGCTATGTCCGCCCGATTCAGCAGGCTTTCCGGGCTTTCGCACTCCTGATATTGGGCCACGCCAATGCTGACCGCGGCTTGTATGGCTAACTGATTATAAGTGGTCACGCTGGAACCGACCGCTATACGGATTTTTTCGGCAATCAAAAAGGCGTCGTCCAGCGTGCAGCCGTGAAGAAGCGCCATAAACTCCTCCCCTCCCCAACGGCCTAGTGCGTCAGACTTCCGCACGCTTCTTTCCATGTTTTTGACCAGGTTCTTTAAAACCGCATCTCCGGCAAGATGCCCGAATGAGTCGTTAATTTGCTTGAAATGATCGAGATCCAGCATGATCAGGGAAAGCGGATCGCCACGGCGGCCGGCCTCTTTTATGGCCTGGCTGAGCAATATATCAAAGGCCTGACGGTTATAAATTCCGGTGAGCTTGTCCGTGGACGCCATTTCTTCCAGGCGTTTCTGATAATAGGATATGGCCAGGTTGACCAATATCAGGACAATGATGGTTACAAAGGCGTATATAAACAGATTAACGACCACGGCATTGTGAATTTGGCGTAAAGCGCCGGACTCGGACTGTCCTACGACCAAAATCCAATCAAATTCGGGTATATAACGGACATTATACAGAATCGGCCCCCAGCCTCCGTCCATGGTAAAGGCCCCGTCCCGGACTTTCAAAGCCTTCGTCACGAGAGGCGCCATATCGTTCATATCCAACAGACTATTTTCATGGTCGGAAAACTCCCGGCCGTGAAGCATCAGCCGGCCTTTCATATTCAGGAAAAAAATCTCCCGGCCGTATTGCAGCTTATATCGCTCTATGAGCTTTTTGACAGCGCTGATGGTCAGGCCCACCCCGGTGACGCCGATAAAATTGCCGTCGTAGTCATAAATGCGGTAATTGACGAAAATCGTCATGGCGTCTTTATTGCCAAGGTCCGGGTCTATGTTGATCTCATAATCGGTTTTCATCTTACGCACCCGGTAGTACCACTTGTCCCGCGGCTCTTCCGGGCTGACGGTTTTTAAAGGCCCTGACGAGTGATAATAGACGCCGGTTTGCTCCGAAACCAAAAAACTGGTGAACGTGTTGTATTTTTGCTGGATTTCATTAAGATAATTGGTAATCTGATCGGAGTTCCGCTCCCCCTGGATAAGCCAGTCCCGCACAAAGGTGTCCGTGGACATGAGGGACGAAATGAACACGCTGCTAAGCAGGTCCCTTTGGATTTCCGAATATACGTTATCGCTGGTCAGGGGCAGTTCATTCTCAGCGATTTGCTTTCGGACGGTCTCCCGCACGACGTAATAGTTCGCCAGGGTGGTGACCACAAAACCTGAGATCAAGAGAACAGTGACAATGGCAATCAAATGATTTTTTTTCCGCAGCATATTCTTTCCCGTCTTTCCGGCGGTGCAGGGCCTCAAGGGTCCGTAAAGTGGTAAAGGTGAATTATGCAAAAAGCATTCCCCCTGTTGATCTTTTCGGCGATCCTTTTTCTGCTCTTGCCTGCAGGAGCTTTTGCGGATGAGATCCCCCCCGCCCAGGCGGCCAGCGTCAAGGAAATCCCCCTGGAAGGCCCGGCGTCCTCCCCCAAGGCCGAGTTCTCCGGCATGGACTGGCATATGGAGCGGCTGATTCTGTTGCCCCAATACCCTGAAAAATTCAAGCATGAAGGCTCGCCCAGCCTGTTCGCAATCCCCAAAACCCGCATTTTGTCATATCTAAACGGAACCGCTTCCGAACCCATCCGGCCCGAGCAAATCTCCTTTGACATGGCATCCGTCAAAAAGGCGATGGAAAAAATCTCAGGCAGGCGCGGCTGGCAGGGTTTTGAAGCCATCGCATTTTCAGGCCATGAGGCGGTTTTCTCCATTGAGGCGCACGGCCGGGACGGCATGCTGGGATTTCTGATTCGGGGGCGATTTAAAAATGAAGGGACGCACATAACCCTGGACGAAAAAAGCCTGACTTCCATCCCCATGCCCGTGCAAATATCCAACAAAGCCTACGAAGCGATATTCACCGCGGACGGAAAGGTCTACGCCATATACGAGGCCAACGGATTGCATGACAACCCTTCGCCCCAAGTCCAGGTTTTTGATATCTACGGGGAGTCCGGGCTCCGTTATTTGGGCGCCCTGCCCTTCCCTCCGGCTGAATACCGAATTACGGACATCACGGCCTGGAGGAAGGGCGAACCTTTGACGGCCGTCAATTATTATTTTCCCGGAGACAAAAAGACATTGGACCCGATCCCGGACCCCAAAGGGCCGGTGGAGCAATTGGTCTTTTTCTCCTTTGACGGAAAGGCCATAGCCAAACGGCCGGAGCCGCCCATGACCCTCATCAACCGCACGGGCAAGCCGAGAAACTGGGAGGGAATCGCGCCATTGGACGACAGAGGATATCTTCTGGTCACGGACAAATGGCCCACAACCATCCTGGCTTTTGCACCTCGTTAAAAAAAGGGAGGACGCTGGATTCCTGATAACTGCACTCGGGAATGACGGATAAGAAGCATGGCGGGATTGTAGGGGCGCTGCTTGCTGCCTGGGGCCGCAGGCCATGAGGCGCGACCGCAAAAGATTGCAGGAATTAAGAGAGGCCGACGGACGGGAAATTTGTATGAAACCGTGCTTTTTTGGTTTTTAAATCCGTATGCGATAGATGAATCTGATTTATTTTCAGATTCTTATATATACATTCCCACACGAAGCATGGGAACGAGCCCATAGGCGCCCTGTTATTGGTCCATGAACTCCTGCGCAAAGCGCCATTTAAAAAGTTTTGATCAAACTTTTTCAAAAGTTTGCCGCCGGAGGCAAACTGTTTTGCTTTTCGCTTTTCGCAGTTTTATCTTTTCGTTTTTTGCTCTTCAGGCGGTTCAGGGCACAGCTTTAAGCAGCTCCACCAGGGTTTGGCCAAAGACTTTTTTCTGCCATTGCCGGACTTCCTGACATTCGTCAAGCTCCCTGATGGATCTCGGCTTGTTGGAGGCCATGGCCTGGATTTGGGCGTTGGTGAGCACCACGGAGGATTCCACGCCCAGTTCCTCGCCCATTTTCTCCCGCCAGTCCTTGAGGACCTTGGCGCGTTTGGGAGCCTTGGGGTTCAGGGGCGGCCGTTTTTTCCGCGGGTAGGAGGGCAGTTTTTCATCAGGCACGGATTTGCCCGCCTTGATTGCCCGGATGAGTTCGTGTCCGAACATCTTGGCCTGTTTGGGCGAAAATCCGTGGAGGGACACCAAGCCTTTGGTGTTGAGCGGGCGCTTTTGGGCCATTTCCAGGATGGGCGTGTTGCCCAAAACCTTGAACAAAGGCCGGTTCCATTTTTTGGCCAGGTCGTCCCGGACGTGGAGGATGTTTTCCAGCACCTGGAGGCTTCGGGGATCCAGCTTGCCGGCGCCGCGAAACCGGAGGAACAGGGGGCCGTCATTGGGCGGCATGGGCCGGGCGTGGGTCAGGATTTCGCATTCCTCCTCCACCCAGAACAGGCGGTCCTTTTCCACCAGTTCCTTTTTCAGGATCTCGGCCAGTTCCAAAAGATGAACGGTGTCGTTGGCGGCGTAGGCCATCATTTCGGGCGGCAGGGGGCGAAGGGACCAGTTTTTCTTTTGGTATTTCTTTTCCAGCTGCACGCCGAACCGGCTTTCCAAAAGCGGCGCCAGGCCGGTTTGGGGCTCTCCCAGAAAACGGGCGGCCACCTGGGTGTCGAACAGGTTGTGGAGTTCAATGCCAAAATCCCGGAACAGGCAGCGCACGTCGTAATCCGCTCCATGGAAGATCTTCTGGATTTCGTCGTTTTCCAGGATAGGCGCCAGAGCCTTGACGTCGCAGTCGCACAGGGGGTCTACAATATAGTTCAAACCGTTGGAAGTAATTTGCAGCAGGCAGGCCTTTTCCTGGTAATGGAACATGGAATCCGCTTCCAGGTCCACGGCGATGCATTTTTGCGATTGCAGGCTTTGGGTTAATTCCGCCAAAGCGTTATCATTATTGATTAGAACAAAATCAGGGTCTTCGGGTTTATGGGGAACAGGTTTTTTCGGCATCTTGTTTTGCAATATATGGTTTTTTCTCCGAATTCGGCCTGCGTCGAACCGGGGCTTTCTTTATGGTTTTTTGGGAATCAAACAAAAGTCTCCAAGAATGACTAGCGGTTTTCCCGAAGTCTAAATCATCTATTTTAATCATTATTAAGCCTATGGTGTCAAGGGTGTATGCAAACGACTAATTTTTTGCGAGTTTTAAGGAACAATTTTGCGGCCGAAAATGGAAGGGCGGGACCGCGAGGTTCGCTATTGCTGAACATCTTTCGGAGCCGCAATAAGACTCGTAAATTAAACCTTTAGGCCGCAGAAAACCAAAAGCTATAGGCAAATATTGGCGAGACGGCGTTTATTACTGGCGGTGAGTTTCAAGAGGGCCAGCCGTGGCAGCGTTTTTGGCTGCCAGGGTGCGAAGCGCAATAAGGGCGGCCTTGGAATAAATTCGAATCCAAGAAGGATTGGCGTCCCCAAAAAGCAGATAGAATTCGGGTGTTGGAAACGGCGCAGGTTCGCCATAGTGCAAAGGGTTTAAGAGGCGCCCAGGTCGTCTTATTGGCCTGACGGCCCCCGGCATTGCATGCCGCGGCTGACCAAATAATTGCGCCGCACTTCTCGTTCCCATGCTTTGCGTGGGAATGCATACATAAGAATCTGAAAACAATTAATATTCATCTATCTACAACAGATTTTAAAAACAAAGAAAAGCAGAGCAAGCCCCGAAGCCGCATCGCTTCCAAACATGACAAAAGTTGGATTTGATTTGTAGTTGCAGGCCCCCGCGCCAATCCTGCACGCGCTTTGTGCGCGCCCAAGGCATCCACAAGGGGCGCCCTACGTCCGCCCTTTTGATTAAGGCCTGTAGGTCATGATCCTGTCGCAGTTCCTGACGTCAAAATGCAGCCAGGATACGCCCAACTCCAGGCTGCCGATCAAGGCGAAATCCGGGTCGTCGGGATTGGCGAGAATCTCTTGCCGCACCGCTTCCACGGAGGCGGCGCCGAACAAACAGTCCGCCGCCCGGCCGAAGCTGTGCTGACTGTATGGGCTGTAATAGGGGCTGTCCGAAGTCCTGAGCCCGCTCCATTCCCTGTCGCCGCCCCAGTGATAGTTGTTGACCGTCATTTTGCCGTAGCGCTCCCGCAACTTGTCCAGGGTCATGAGCAAACGGTCGTCCAGCAGTTGCCAGGCTTTTTCCCCGCGTTCCTTGTATACGTTAGGCGGGACAAGCTCGTGAATCGCAAAATGCTTGCACGTGTACATTGCAGCCTCCTCGTGGATTCGATTGACAAATACGCCATTTATACGGGTAATTATTGTTTCTTTTCACACTTTTTCGGCTGCGTCAATAAACTTAAGGGGCCTTAGCCGCGGAAAGCACGGAATACACGGAAGGATGCAAAGGCAAATCTACAAGCAGGATAAAGGATTCAAACATCATTGTCATCCGGCTGGTCCCCAGGCAAAGAGTCTTTTGAATGCATCGTTGTTTTGAGCATCTTGTTTGCCCGCGCGAGATGCACTTCTATTATGAGCAGCAATAAAATAAGAGCCGACGCTTCTTCCCTAAATTCTCCGGGGATTCTCTCGGGAAACAGAATGAGCATAATCAGATAGATTAAACCTAAATGTGTATATATTTGGGCGCTTCTGAGATAGCTTTTCACGGTTTTAAGATGCATATTCTGTCCCTTTGAAGGATACAGGGGCGCCTATTCATTCACGCCCGGGCCTATTTGGCGAATCGCGTTTTTAAGGTCTCTACAAAGGCCTGGTTGGCGCGTTGGGAGACAAATTCCAAGGGAGAGGCTTCCCGTTTGACTGCGATCCAAAACATGAGGCACAAAAACACGCCCGTGATCACAAAGTTGGGCCAGGCGTTCAGCGCCCACTGACCCTCCCACGACAGATTCAGGCCCTGATAAAACGGCGACAAATAGGGGATGGGCCATTGATCCCCGTCAGGCCCCCGGGCGCCCAGGATGTCGCAGGCCAGATGAACGTGCACGGCGGTGAAAGCCAGCAGCGCCGTCATAAATCTCCGTTGGGCCGCAAACCCTGCGGCAATGGTCAGGGCAAGGGCGAACCCCAGGTTGTGCCCAAGGACATGATGCCATTGGGTCCAGAAATCCGTAGGATGGGACGTAAAACGCATGGCGTAGTCCACCACGATGCCCGCGCCGTCCGCGTCGGGCAGGACTCCGGTCATGGTCACCAAAAACCGGTCCCGCTTCTCCAACTTCGCGGCGTTGGCAATGGACCAGCTTATGAGCAAATGGGTGATTGGGCTCATGGGGCGGCCTTCTTATGGGGTCAAATCCACGTTTGACGCTTGAACAAACGTCGGGTCGCTGCGCACGGATTGTCTTTGTTTTTTGTTCGGCATCGGCAACACGGCATTATCACAAGGTATATTCCGTTATACGGCTTCGCGTGACCCGACCTACGAAGCAAATACCCCTGAATGCGTCAATTCCATGGTAATATCATTGTTCTTGGGTGCAGGCAACAAGAATGCACCGAATACGGAACAACCTGGATCGGCTATACTCAATTCCTCCCGCAAGAAATAAGGCGGCATTCGCTCTGTCCGGTTTCCAACCCTGATGAATGACAGGAAAATCCATGGCCTGGAGCGCCTGATTCAGGACAAAGTATTTGACTCCCAAGGCCATGTGCATTAAGTTCACCGGGACGCCCTATAGCCGATAAGAAACGGAGTTTTGCGGCCCGCCTTTTTGCATGCAGGCGCGGCGCAATTCCGAAAAAAATCCAGGAGGTGCACCATGATCAGGGAAATGGTTTCCAACATCCGTTGGCTTGGCCACGACGGCTTTCTCATCAAGGCCGGGGACAAGAACATCGTCATCGATCCCTACGAACTGGAAAGCGCGGTTGAGGCCGACATCCTGTTGATCAGCCATGACCACTTTGACCATTGCTCCGTGGATGACGCGGCCAAGGTGGTCAAGCCCGGCACGGTCATCGTGACGGAAAAGGACTCGGCCGCCAAGCTCTCCGGCGACGTCCGGGTGGTCGCTCCCGGCGATTCCGTGGAAATCGGGGACGTGACCGTCGCGGCGGTTCCCGCATACAACATCAACAAGGATTTTCACCCCAAAGGCAACGGCTGGGTGGGTTTTGTCATTACCTATAACGGCGTCAAAATCTATCACGCGGGCGACACGGACTTCATCCCGGAAATGGGGGCCCTGGACGTGGACATCGCCCTGTTGCCCGTCTCCGGCACCTATGTTATGACATGGGACGAAGCCGTGGAGGCGGCCAAGAAAATCATGCCTCAGATTGCCATTCCCATGCATTACGGAGGAATTGTCGGAACCTCGGAGGACGCGGACAAGTTCAAGGCCGCCCTGGACGGGGTTTGCGAAGTGGTGGTGTTGGAAAAATGAAGAAAATAGTATGCACCCTGGCTGTCCTGTTTTTGTTAATGCCCGGCCTGGCTTTCGCCAAAAGAATGTCCGTGGCCGTAGACAAAGCTAACATCCGGTCCGGCCCGGGGACCAATTACGATATCATCTTTCGGGTGGAGCGGTATTTTCCGGTCCTGGTGGAGGATTGCGTCAACGACTGGTGCCGTTTTACGGACGTGGACGGTCAGGCGGGCTGGCTCCATAAAAACCTGCTGGACGACGTTAAGTCCGTGATCACCACCAAAGATAAATGCAACGTGCGCTCCGGCCCGGGAACCAATAATAAAAAAGTTGCCATAGTGGAGGCGGGAGTTCCATTTAAAGTCCTTACGACCAAAGGCCGATGGATCAAAGTGGAGCATGTGTCGGGAGTTGTGGGATGGATCCACGCGTCTTTGGTTTGGTAGAGAGGATTTAAGGTTATGGAATTCAATAAGAAACAAGGCGCCGGCGTCGTTGTCGGCGTAGGCTCGGCCCTCATGGATATTTTGGGGCACGAGGATCATTCCTTTGTTGAGAAGGCTGGCGGAGTCTTGGGCGGCATGGTTTACGTGGACGGCTCGCACATAGACGGCCTGCTGCCTTCTTTTGCAACGCCGCCCCAACTGGTTCCCGGAGGCTCGGCCTGCAACACCGTGGTGGGCGTGGCCAGCCTGGGAGGCGCAGGACGCTTTGTGGGCAAGACGGGCAGCGGCCCTTTGGGCAGCCAGCTCATCAATGAACTGAAAAGCAAGAACGTCCACCCCTCCATCATCCGGTCGGATCAACCCACGGGGCGGGTTTTGTCCATCGTCACCCCGGACGCCCAGCGCTCCATGCTCACCTATTTGGGCGCATCCAGCAGCCTGGAGCCCCATGAGGTCGGAGAGGACGTGTTCGAGGACGCCTCCGTGGTCCTGGTGGAAGGCTACCTTTTGTTCAACCGCGACCTCATCACGGCGGCCCTGTCCAATGCGAAAAAGGCCGGCGCCAGGGTCTGCCTGGATCTGGCGGCCTTCACCGTGGTGGAGCACGCCCGGGACTTTTTGGAAGACCTGGTGGACAAATACGTTGACATTCTCATTGCAAACGAGGATGAAGCCAAAGCCTATACGGGCCTGGAAGACGAGGAAGCCGCCCTGAAAAAGCTGGGCGAAAAATCCGAAATCGGCGTCCTGAAAGTGGGCGAGCGGGGCAGCTACATCCTGAATCAGGGGGAAATGACCAGGGTGGAGCCCCAATGCGGCGGCCAGGTGTGCGACACCACCGGCGCCGGCGATTTGTGGGCCTCGGGCTTCCTGTACGGCCTGGTCAACGGATACTCCATGGAAAAAGCCGGCCGGATTGGATCGGCTTGCGGCCATGAGGTGTGCCAGGTGTTGGGAGCGGGCATACCGGAAGAGGGATGGCGCCGGATCAAGGCGCTCATTGATTAGCGATTATAAGGCGGCCAACTGGGCTACTGGCCTGACCAGCAGACCACCGGGCGTGTAAACCTTTTAAAATCCCATTAACCTATTTCTCACAACGCGGACGGAAAGAATGGCAAACGCAAAACGCATTTCACGCAAGGAACTGTTGAACGAGCCCGATGAATTCATCACTATGACCGGTAAGGTGGTCAATTGGTGCCGGGACCATGAAAAGGAACTGTACACAGCGGGCGTTATTGTGGCGCTGCTTGTCGTCATCATTTCGGGCTGGACCGTGTTTTCCGCCCGGACCGAGAGCAAGGCGTCCACCATGTTTTCCGCCGCCCAGGCTAAATACGCCGGCATCATGACCACCAGTTCGGACGTCAAGCAAGCGGCTGTAGCCGTCAACGAGGATTTCAAAAACGTCGCCCAGGAGTACTCCGGGACGGACGCCGGCAAGCTGGCCACGCTCATGGTGGGCCAGACCGCCTATGACGCAGGCAACTACGACGAAGCCATTGAATGGTGGAACAAGAGCCTGAAAGCCCTTTCCGGAGATCCCATTGAAAGCAGCCGGGCGCTTTTGGGGCTCGGCTACGCTTATGAACAAACGGCGGACTACGACAAGGCCCTGGAAATGTACAACAAGGTTTTGGGCGTCAAAATGGGATTGGGCAAGGAAGAAGCCGCCCTGGCCGTAGCCCGCATTTACGAAGTCAAGGGCGACGCCGACAAGAGCGTTCAGGCCTACGAGAAATTTGCAGCCGACTATCCGGACTCCGCTTATGCGCAGATGGTCGAGGAGAAGCTGGCTGCCTCCGCAAGCTGATATTTTAGGCCCCACAATTATAAAGGCCGGCCGCATTTTATGCGGCCGGCCTTTATAAAGAGGAAAAAGGAGGAAAACGGATGTTTTTTCCGTTTGTCCTGAGTAATTGCAAGCACCTTGCCAAATAGATTTTTTTCTTACCCTTTCCTCCCTATAAAAATACAACTCTTTTAAATTATTTAAAAAAATTCTCTAAAATTTTTTCATTCTCTTGCCAAGGCCTCTGTTAAATCGCCCTTGCAAAGGCCCTTTTCCAAGCCCCTGCGTTCGCATTTATGAACCCGAAATCGGGCAAAAGCAACAAACATTTGATTTTATTGAATAAAAATCAAAAGCAGCCGAGTTCAAAATCTTGAACCAAAATTTCAAGGGCTCCCCCAGAGCATATAAACTATTAAAATTATTTAGCATTTTGAAATTCAACTTTTTAAACCAAAGTCCAGGCCAAACTTTTTGATCTTCTGATTCAGGCCGCTTTTCCCGATTCCCAGAATCTGGGCGGCGTGGGATTGCACGTTGTCCGACATGAGCATGGCCCGTTTGATCATGGCCTGCTCCACCATGGACAGGGTTTCGTACAGGGTGGCGTCCACGGGGATGCCTTCCATGTGCAGGGTGTTGGACACGCTGCGGGTCAGCTCCCTGGGCAGGTCGTTCACGGAGATGGCGTCGGAGTTGCACAGAATAATGGCCCGCTCGATGACGTTTTCCAGTTCACGCACGTTGCCGGGCCAGGCGTATTCCTGGAACAACCTGTGGACGTCCGGGTGCACCTTTCTTACCCTGGATTCACCGCTGGGGCCTGAAGCGTATTTTTGCAAAAAGTGGTCCACCAGGAGGGGGATGTCTTTTTGGCGCTCCCTCAAGGGCGGAAGCTGGATAGGCAGGACGTTGAGGCGATAGAACAGGTCTTCGCGGAAGGCGCTGTTTTCCACTTCCTTTTTCAGGTTCCGGTTGGTTGCGGCGATAAGGCGGATGTCCACCTCGATGGGTTTGACCCCGCCCACCCTTTCAAAGGTTTTTTCCTGGAGTACGCGCAGGAGCTTAACCTGGAGCGAGGAGGAAATTTCGCCGATTTCGTCCAAAAACAGGGTGCCGCCGTCAGCCAGTTCAAAACGGCCTTTTTTCATGGCCGCCGCACCGGTGAAGGCGCCTTTTTCGTGGCCGAAAAGTTCGCTTTCCAGGATGGATTCCGCCAGGGCCGCGCAGTTGACCGCCACCCAGGGCGCGTCTTTGCGATGGGAGTTGAAGTGGATGGACTTGGCCACCATTTCCTTGCCTGTGCCGGACTCCCCCTGGATGAGGACGGTGGCGTTGGTGGGCGCCACCTTGACGATGGTGTCGAAGATGTTGATCATGGCCGGGCTTTTGCCAATGATGTTTCCAAAGGAGTATCTGTCGCCCAGTTCATTCTTGAGCAGGCGGTTTTCCTGGACCACCCGGTACATGGCCAGAGCCTGTTTGACAAAGAGAATAAGCTGCTCGTTCTGGAAAGGCTTCCAGATGTAGGAATAGGCGCCCTTTTCCATGGCGGCCATGCCCATGTCCACGGTGCCGTAGGCGGTCATCATGAGCACCGGCAGGTCCGGATCCCGGGTCTTGATGCGCTCCATGAGCTCCATGCCGTCCATGCCCGGCATTTTCATGTCGGTGAGGACCAGGTCCACGTCCGAGCCTTCCAGGATTTGGATAGCCTCCAAGCCGCTGTTGGCCGTCAGGGTTTCGTATCCTTCGTCGCCCAAAACGGCGGCCAGAAGCGGGGGGTAGTTTTTTTCGTCGTCAACTATCAGAATCGTTTCCATCACGTGTTCCTATGGGGAGTTCCACCCGGACGCAGGCGCCCTTGTCTTCGGAGTTTTCTATGGTCACGCTTCCACCGTGGGCCTCAATAATATTCCGTACCACACACAGGCCCAATCCGGTACCTCTTTCCTTGGTGGTGAAAAAGGGATTCCAGATTTTTTTCATGGCCTCGTCCGTCACCCCTTTGCCCTCATCCGTAAAGCTGACGGAGAGCTTTTCCCCTTGAATCCGGGTTTTGACGTACACGGTTCCGCCTGCCGGCATGGCCTGCATGGCGTTGATCAGGATGTTCAAAAAGGACTGATACAGCAAATTGGGATCGGCCCAGACCATGGGCAGGTCGGAAGGCGCCTCCTGCTCCACGTGGTATCCGTCCTGGTTGAGCCTTGGGGCCAGGAAAGCCAGGTTTTTCCCAAGTACGCCCGCCACGCTGCATTCCTGAAACCGGGGCTCGGTGGGCCGTGCGAAGTTGAGAAAATCCGTAATAATGTCGTTTAAACGGGTGGATTCTTCAATAATGACTTCCAGCAATTGCCTGTTGGGGCCGTCATAGCGTTTGCCCAGGAGTTCGGCGGAGCTTCGAATGATTCCCAGGGGATTTCGGATTTCGTGGGATACGCCCGCAGCCATTTCGCCCAGGGAGGCCAGGCGTTCCGCGCGGCTTAGCTGCTCTTCGAGCTTAAGGCGTTCTTCGGCTCTTTGCAGCAGAAAATCCTCGCCGCGCCCCACGTAAAAACGGAGCACCAGAAACAGCAGGAGCATGACGGTGGCCGACACGCCCACCACCATGAGCTGGAAGTTGAAGATGGTTCTGTAGTCGTTGGAGAGGTCGATTCCGATCTCAAACACGCCGTAAATTTTGATCATTTCCTCCGTTTCAGGATGCCTGATGCAAAACGGAGAATAGGTTTTTAAAATGGTGCTTTCGGGCCTTCCCAGCCAAATGCCCCAGCCTGAACCGGTTTGCATGAGCTTGGAGCTGGAAACGTCCTTCAGGGCCATGTTGTATTCCCGGCCCAGGGTGACTTTTTTTCCGATCAGGTCCGGGTCGAAGCTGTACAGGACCTGATTTTCCTCGTTATAAATATTGACCACGTCCACGTTAAAGCCATGGAGGGTGTGGCGCACCACGCTGTCCAGGAGACCGAACTCAGCCTCATTGTACAGGTTGATCCTGCCGAATTGTTTGACCGTAGGATAGACGTACTGCCAAAACACCTGGTGGTTGAGGTTATTGGCGATGAGTGCGGCGTAATCCTGGTTTTTCTGCATGAGCACGGTCCGGGCGTTCTGGGTCAGGACCATGGACAGGATAAGGGTGGCCAGAAAAATCACAACCAGGCTCAGGGATGTGAAGTTTTGCACCAGCCTGACGGGCTTGACCGTCACCCTGGTGGCTGCGGAGCGCCCTTGGAGCCGGGAATGCTGATCTGAATTATTACTGTTCCCGATTTTGGAACTCATGAAAAAATCCCGCGCCAGGGTTGATTCCCCGCGGCTTGAAAAAAGGATTCCCGGCTAGCGGAAGTCCTTGTAATTGATCTGATATTTGTGGGCCTTGTACCCGATTTTCCGGGGTGTGGACTTGAGAATCTCAGCGGCCTTGCCCGTATTGCCCCGGGTGCTTTTCAGCGCATCGACAATCATTTCCCGCTCCAAGGCCTCTACGGCTTCGTCCAGGCCGCGGCCCGGCCAGGTGTCCGACTCTTCCGCCGTCTGCAGGGAGGGCGGCAAATGGAAGGCGTGAATGACGCCGGAGTCGCACAGCACCACGGCCCGCTCGATGCAGTTTTCCAATTCGCGCACGTTGCCGGGCCAGTGGTATTGCATGAGCATGTCAATGGCCGGGCTGGAAAGCCGCCGGATTTCCTTGCTGTTTTCCTTGGAGTATTTTTCCACAAAATACTCGGCCAAAAGAAGGATGTCGGTCTTACGCTGGCGCAAGGGCGGCATGTAAATGGGAAAGACGTTCAGGCGGTAGTACAAGTCCTCCCGAAAGCTGCCGTCCTCCACCGCGCGCTCCAGGTTCCGGTTGGTGGCGGCTATGACGCGAACGTCCGCCTTCAGGGTCTTGATGCCTCCCACCCGCTCGAATTCCTTTTCCTGCAAAACCCGCAAGAGGTTGGCCTGGACGTCCAGGTTGATGGACCCGATTTCGTCCAGGAATATGGTGCCCTTGCTGGCCAATTCGAACTTACCGGGCTTTTGCCGGATGGCGCCCGTAAACGCGCCTTTTTCGTGGCCGAAAAGCTCGCTCTCGATCAGGTTGGAAGGCAGGGCCGCGCAATTCACCTTGACGAAAGGCTTGTCCGCCCGGGAGCTGTTATAATGGATGGCCGTGGCCGCCAACTCCTTGCCCGTGCCCGACTCGCCGCGAATGAGCACCGTGGCGTTGCTCTTGCAAACCTGGGAGATCATCTGGAAGACCTCCCGCATCTTGTTGCTGTTCCCCACCAGATTGGTGATGCTGTAGCGCTGCCCCAATTCCTGGCGCAGGCGGCGGCTTTCCTCTTTATGGGCTTCCTTTTCCCACTGGAGGGTTTCCAGGCTGGCCACTCTCTGGGCCACCATGGCCGCAATAATGGTCAGCACCTGGAGGGCGTTGTCCAGGTTGTACTCCGGGTCGTAGGGCCTGTCCACCCACAAGCACCCCACCACCTGCTTGCCCTTGGTGATGGGCACGCAAATAAAGGAGTATTCCACGTCGTCAGCTTTCCGATGCCCGGTCTTGTCCAAAAACAAGGGCTCCTGGCTGGTTTTCGGCACAATGGTGGGCTTGCCGCTTTGAATCACCCGGCCCGTGATGCCTTCGCCGGGTTTGTATCTTCCCTTTTGGATGGCGCCCGCGGACATGCCGTGGGCCGCCTCGATGCGGATTTCATGCTGCACCGGGTTCATTATCGTAATGGCTCCGCGATCCATTTTCATGGACGTGGAGAGAAGTTCCAGGGCTTTGTATAAGGAGGGCCGAAGATCGGATTCGGACAGGGCGATTGCTATATCGTGCAGGCAGGACAGTTCCTGGTTCATGATTACCTTTAAAAATACGTTTTGGTTGGGTTTCTCCGGAATATTTCCGGCGGTTCAGAAAAAAAGCGCCGGGGCCTTTCCGGCTCCGGCTTTTCCACAAAATTGCCGACTGGTTGGAATTTATCGTACAATTTTGTATTTTTCAAGGATTTTTTCGTTTTTAAGGATAAAGTGCGGACTTTGATGGAGTTATTCCATATTATCGATAATATAAAGGATGTCTCCCGAATAAAAGGGGTTGGAAAGCGCTTTCCAACCCCTTTGATGAAATCTATGGATGATGTGACCGGGCTAGCGCTTCACCACCTGAACGGGAAATCCGTCGTTTTCGATTTCCTTGCTCATTTGGGCGGCTTCATTGGCGGTGGCGTAGGCGCCGATGGCCAGACGCGTTGCGCTGCCTGAGCTTCCGTTCAAACGATAAGCCAGGTATCCCTGTTCCAGAAGCGCCTTTTCCATGTTTTTCAGGGCCTGCTCATTGGAGTAATCCCCCACGGAAACGGTCCAGGCTTTTTTTCTGACCAGGGAATAAGTGAAGTTTCTGGCTTTAAGACTTGCAGCAGCGTCCATGCTGATGTTTTTGGAAGGATAGAAGCCTACGAAAACCCTGTACCAGGTTCCTTTTTCGGGAATGTCGGCGCGGCAGGTGTAGGCGACGTCGCCTTTCTGCCTGAGATCCATGGCTACGTCATTGGCTTTGTCCCTGTCCCTGTAAGCGCTCACCTGAATCACATAGGGATAATTCTGAGCCGCATAGTAGCTTCCCTGGCCCACGGGCGCCGGCGTAACAGCCGGTGCAGGCGCCGGAGCGGGTTTGGGGGCGGGGGCGGGTTTAGGGGCTGGAGCCGGAACAGGTTTGGGCGCCGGGGCCGGTGCAGGCGCGGGTTTGGGCGCTTCCGCGTAAGTTGCTTCGATTTCCTCTTCCGCCACCGTTGAATCGATCAGGGGGCGGTTTTCCTTATAGCGCACCAACTGAGCCTGGGCGCTTTCCAGTTCATAGACCATGTTTTCGCGGCGAAGCCAGTTGATGGCCTCTTCCTGGGCGGCCACGGCCTTTGTGAAGGCGCCGTTTTCGGCGTAAGCCGCCGCCAGCAGCATCAGGGTGTCAGGATCGTTTCTCAGTTCCTGGGCTTTCAAGGCCCACATGACGGCCTGTTCTCCGTCCCGGTATTTTTCCACGGGGCACAGGGCGTAGATGCGCGCCAATTGGTAATACGGGTCCGGCAGGTCCGGTGCGTAAGTCAGGGCGTTGATATAGTCGGCCTTGGCGTTTTCAAACCGGCCGATTTTGTTCCACAGGTAGCCGCGGGAGGTGTATGCGCGGGAATAATCCGGCTTTTTATCGATAGCCTGGGAGAAGTCTTCCAGAGCCTGTTGGGTCTGTCCAAGCCTGAACCACGCCATGCCTCTGTTGTAATAGACTTTATACTGGGAGGAATCCATGGATAAAGATTCCGTCCAATAATCAATAGCTTGGGCATATTGCTTGGAGTCGTAGGCCAAGAGTCCTTTTTCCAGAAGAAGGTCAACCCGGCTCTGGTCCGCAGCCCAGGTTGTCAAGGGCGTCAGGCCAACCACGAGAAAGGCAATTGCCATAGCAATATATCGGATGGCTGATGATTTCTTCATGTTATCCCCCGAACCTTTATGGAATGTGATTGATTACAACAGATCGAAAAAGCGCTTTACGGATTGAAAGTATACGAAAACAGGCCGGCAAAGTCAATGTTATTGACGGAATTTTGTAGGTTTTCCAGCTGTTGTGTGATTCAAATCACATTTTTCGACTTAAAAGACGTGAAGCTCCCCCTGCCCTTTTACATGAAAAAGCCAAAATGCAGTTAAAGAACACCGCCCTAAAAACCTCGCGCCGCCCTAAACGCCCGCCGCCTTGAACGCCTTGGCGACCATGGCCTGGGCTTCCTCCCGGATCATTTTCAGGTGGTCTTCGCCCTTAAAACTCTCCATGTAGATCTTGTATATATCCTCGGTTCCCGAAGGCCGTGCCGCAAACCAGCCGCTTTTAGCGACGACCTTCAGCCCGCCGATGGCCGCGCCGTTGCCGGGGGCGTTGGTGAGTTTGGCCTCAATGGCTTCCCCGGCCAGCTCGCTTCCCTCCACCATGTCCGGGGTAAGGCCTTTGAGCACGTTTTTCTGCCGGGCCGAAGCGGGCGCATCCACCCTGCTGTATAGGGGGCTTCCGAATTTGTCTTCCAGATCCTTGTATATCTGGCCGGGATCGCTTCCGGTTTTGGCCGTGATCTCCGCCGCCAGCAGATCCATGATAAAGCCGTCCTTATCCGTGGTCCAGACGCTCCCGTCCAGGCGTAAGAAGGAGGCGCCGGCGCTTTCCTCTCCAGCGAAGCCGAAGTCTCCGCTGATAAGCCCGTCCGTAAACCACTTAAAGCCCACGGGGACTTCGCAGATGGGCCTGTCCAGGGCCTGGGCGACCCTGTCCAGCATGGAGCTGGAAACCAGGGTCTTGCCGATGCCGGCCGAGGCTTTCCAGCCGGGGCGATTGGCGAAAAGATACCAGCAGGCCACTGCCAGGTAATGATTGGGATTCATGAGGCCGGAGCCTTTTGTCACAATGCCGTGGCGGTCGTAGTCCGGATCGTTGCCAAAGGCGATGTCGAAATCGTCTTTCAGGCCGATCAGCCCGGCCATGGCGTAAGGCGACGAGCAGTCCATGCGGATTTTACCGTCCTTATCCACGGTCATAAAACCAAAGGCCGGGTCCAGGACCGGATTGACCACCTGAATGTCCATCTTGTATTTGGAGGCGATAACCTCCCAGAAATACAGGCCCGAGCCCCCCAGGGGATCGCAGCCTATTTTCAGGCCCGCATTGGAAATCGCGTCCAGGTCCAGGACGTTTTTCAAGTCGTCCACGTAGGGCGCCAGATAATCCCTTTCCGTGACAAAGTCCGAGGCCATGGCCTTTTTAAAGGAAATCCTTCTGACCTCCTTAAGCCCTCCTTGCATGATCCGGTTGGCGCGATCCTGGATGACCTTGGTGATTTCCGCGCCTGCAGGCCCGGCTTCCGGGGGGTTGTACTTGAATCCGCCGTCGCCCGGAGGATTGTGGGACGGGGTGATGACCACGCCGTCCGCGGTTCCTCCCCGGCCCGCCCGGTTATGGACCAGGATGGCGTGGGAGATGACCGGCGTGGGCGTGTAGGTCCGTCCTTGCTGAACGACGACCTTTTGCCCGTTGGCGGCGAACACCTCCAGGGCCGTGACGAACGCCGGTTCGGACAGGGCGTGGGTGTCCATGCCCATGAACAAGGGCCCTGTAATCTTTTGGGAGGCCCTATACTCGCAAATGGCCTGGGATACGGCCAGGATATGGTCCTCGTTGAAGCTCCTGGACTTGGAGGAGCCCCGATGCCCGGAGGTTCCGAAGGAAACCTGCTCCAAGGGGTTGGTCGGGTCCGGCCGGGACGCGTAATATTCGGTCACCAGCCTGGGGATGTTTTCCAATATATCTCTTGGGGCCTTTTTTCCGGCCAATGCATGCAAAGCCATGTCAAACCCTCCAAATTAGCAATCATGAAAGGGGAAAACTCAATGGCAAAGGGTTTCCTGATGCTTTACCATTAATGGAAAGATTTGGATTTCAAATACTTCCATATGCATTCCCACGCGAAGCATGGGAACGAGGTTGTAACCGCAGGCTGCCGCCCGCCGTCCTTGCCTGATTTCTGCAATCTTTCCCGGTCGCACCTTCTGCGCCTTGCGCCCAGGCAAAAAACGGCATTGCCTGGGGCGCCCCTTGATAGCCAGCCCCGACAGAGGGCGGCGCCAAAATGTTGGAACGGCCGAGATTGCCCCTTTTATATTTCTCCTATACAAGCCTTTTGTTAGAAAAAGGATAATCCGCCCGCCTGTTTTGCGTCAATCAAGGAATCAGGCTGATCCAAAATGTTGTGGGACAGTTATTTGCTCACTTCCACTACGGTGCGCCGGCCGCGCTTTGTCAGGGACAGGCGGCCGTCCGCATAAAGCCCGATGCACTCGGGATAGAGCCGCCATTCCAGCTCCAGCCCTTTTTTTCGGATGTCCGCCTCCGTGTCTCCCGGATCGATGGTGTAGGCTTTCTGGCCGATGATGGGGCCGGAATCCTCGCCGTAATCCACAAAATGCACGGTGCAGCCGCCCACCTTGCAGCCGTATTTAAAGGTGTCGCCATAGCCGTCCACGCCGGGAAAGGCCGGAAGCAGGGCCGGATGGATGTTCATAATCCTGGGAAGGTCATGCCCCTTGTTGATTTTATCTATAATATAAGGAGTGAAAATGCGCATGAAGCCGGCCAGAACCAGGACGTCGTACTCAAACTTGTCCATTTCCTTCAGCAATTGGGCCTCGGCCACGGCGCGAACCGCACAATAGGGTTCAGCCCGCTCCAGAGCGCCCTCCCCGTAAAAAAGATGCTGTTTGGAAATCACGTCGTCCAGGTCCAGGCCCGGGGCCGCTGGGTAGTCTTCCGGATTTTTCAAAATCGGGCCGTATTCCATGACAAAGCTGGGGATGCCGTGCTTCGCCGCCCGGTCCAGACCCTTGACGCCGGGGTGGTCCGATCCTACAAACGCGATCTCCGCGTTGATTTCCCCCGCCTCGCACGCGTCGATGATTGCCTGGAGATTGGTTCCTCCGCCCGAAATCAGGGCGCCTATTTTCAGTTTTTCCGCCATTTTCTCTCCCGTTGCATCCGTTTCAGAAATATCCGGGGACGCGATCTCAAATTAATAAAGCCCACTTCGCGGCTCAGGATGACGGATCGAGGCGGCATGGATAAGTCAACGGCTCAGGAAAGTCCCGAGACGGAAGCCCGTCAATCTTCGTCCCTTCCCTCCTTGGCGGGGGAAGGACAGGATGGGGGGGATTGTTTGCCTACGCGTTAACTCACCCCCACCCCAGCCCTCCCCCGTCAAGGGGGAGGGAGTTCCGGGCGTCGGCATTGCCGTTGACTTTCTTCACGCCTGTTCCAATCTCTTAAGTCAGCGGGAAAAAAATGCGTCCCGACTCTGACTGGCAAAAGCAGCGGCACGAAGCAAAGGCGTTCTTCAAATCATATTCAGAACTATCAGAACCCCGGCCGGGGGTCAATCAAAGGGATTTTCCCGGCGGTGGGAGGAAAATTTTGACCGATCGATTAAAAAAGACATTGACGCAGTGCGTCGCAAAGGATATAGTTGCCAATACGCTATTCCGCCTGCGACATCCCTGTCCTTTTATACTCACCAAATGGAGATTTCCATGAAAAACGCCAACAAGCAGGAGTTCGACGCAATCATCATCGGGTCCGGCCCCGGGGGGGGAACCCTGGCCAGGGAGCTTTCGTTAGCCGGACAAAAGCCATTGATTCTGGAATGGGGGGGCAATGAGCCTTTGAAGGGAACCCTGCCCCAAGCCGTGGATATTCTGGGAACTCCCGGCAAGGGCATGCTTTTCACCACCGAAGGGCTGGCCATGGCCCGGGGGATTACCACGGGCGGCGGGTCGGTCGTGTATTGCGGCACGGCTTTTGAACCGGATCACGACATGTTCCGGCGCTATGGGGTGGATTTATCCCGGATAACCGCCGATGTCCGTCAGGAGTTGCCTATTCGGAAGATCGACGACGCGTATATGGCGCCCCAATCCCTGCTGATTCGTGAAAGCGCCCGGGATCTTGGGTACTCCTGGAACAACCTGGATAAGTACCTGGTTCAGGAAAACTGCGAGAAAAACTGCTACAAGTGCTATTACGGGTGCCCTAACCGGGCCAAGTGGTCCTCCCGCTGGTATGTGGAGGAAGCGGTGCGCAACGGCGCCAGGCTCTTGAACCGGGCCAAGGCCGAACGGATTCTCATGGACGGAAACAAGGCCGTAGGCGTGGCCTTTAAAAAGAACGGCAAGGTGTACAAGGCCTACGCGCCGAAAATCATCGTCAGCGCCGGAGGCATCGGCACGCCCATGCTTTTACGGACCGCAGGCATCAAGGAAGCGGGCTATAATTTCTTTTTCGACCCCCTGTTCGTGGCTATCGGCGTGGTTCCGGGCATGGAAGGCGCGGGCGAAATGCCCATGGCCGCCGGGGTGCACATCAAGGACGAAGGCTACATGATGACCGACATGACCCTGCACCAGATGATGCACATGGCCTTCAGCGCCCAGGTGCTCAAACTGGGCGGCGCGATCAATCATCGCAACACCCTGGGGATCATGATCAAGGCCCGGGACTCTTTGGGCGGCGAAATCACCAAGCGCGGGATCGTCAACAAACGCCTGGCCAGGTCGGACAAGGCCAGCCTGAACAAAGGCTTTGAACGGGCCAAGGGCATCCTGAAAAACGCGGGCGCCACCGCCGTGTACAAAACATGGTACATCGCAGCCCATCCCGGCGGCACGGCCAAACTGGGCGAGGTGGTGGACTCCAACCTCCGGACCCAATACGACAACCTGTACGTGTGCGACTGTTCGGTGATCCCCGAAGCATGGGGCCTGCCTCCCACGTTGGCGCTCATAGGCCTGGCCAAACGCCTGGGCGCCCATTTGGCGGGAGCGGAAGGGGTTCAGTCCGAGGAAAAACAAGCCGCCTGATTTGGATCGATGACATGGCGCTCCTGCGAAGAGGCGCTGCCAAAGGGGAAAGGCTGGAAGCTGTGGGTTTCCGGTTTCAGCAATAACACCCCTCCAGATCGAATCCATATAACAACCCAATTTTGTTGGGTTTCGCGGAGCTCAACCTAACCTACGCCTCCAAAAATTAAGGTGCAGGTTGGGCGGCTCTGCGTTGGAGTTATTCGAGGAATCCGGCCGCGCATTCGCGGTTGTTGAGATAGTGGAAAGCATTAGCCCCTATGCAGCCCCCGTATGCATTCCCACGCGGGAGCATGGGAACGAGTGTACCGGGGCGACGGCCGAATTCCTTTATCCGCGGCGCCGTTTTGAAAGCAAGAAATAACGCATAATACTTGCTTGATTTTTTAAGATTTCATGGTTAATATTTAATATCCAAGGGTCATTTATTGGAGAATTTATTGAAACAGCGTATTTTTTTCATTGATTTATGACCCAAGGTCAATTAAATTGAAGACAGCTAAATGACCATGGGTCATTAAAAAGGGGGCGAGGCAGGACCCGTAGGCCCGCTCCATTAAATTCCAACCCAGACGCACATGAGGAGTCGTCATGACCACAGCCCGCAAACCCAATCCCAGCGTCGCGGCCATGGTGGAAATTATGGAAGCGCAAAAAGCCGCTTTCATCGCCCAAGGGCCCACCTCATACCAGGAACGCATCAAAGAACTGGAACGAATTGAAACGGCCATCGGCCAGCGCGTAGACGAAATCGTGGAGGCCATGGTCCAGGATTTCGGCTCCCGCTCCCGTCACGAAATACTGATTGCGGAAATCAACACCACCTTGTCCATGGTGCATTACACCAAAAAGCATTTGAAAAAATGGATGAAGCCGCGCAAACGGAGCGTGGGCTGGCTGTATATGCCCGGCAAAGCCAAGGTGTACATGGAGCCTTTGGGAGTGGTGGGCGTTATATCACCGTGGAACTATCCCTTTTACCTGGCCATGGTTCCTACGCTGAGCGCTTTGGCGGCGGGAAACCGGGTCATGCTCAAGCCGTCGGTGTTTACGCCCCGGACCTCCCAATGCTTGAAGGATCTGCTGGGCGCCCTGTTTCCGCCCGACAAGGTGAGCGTGGTTTTCAGCGGCCCGGGCGTGGGCTCGGCGTTTTCGCGGCTGCCCTTCGACCACATATGCTTTACCGGCTCCACCAACGTGGGCAAGCAGGTCATGGCGGCGGCGGCGGAAAATCTGACGCCCGTGACCTTGGAGTTGGGCGGCAAGTCTCCGGCCATCGTGGGCCAGGATTTTGACGTCCAGGCGGCGGCGGACAGGATCGCCCACGGGAAATTCTTCAATGCCGGACAGACGTGCATCGCCCCGGATTATGCACTGGTTCCGAAAAACAAGGTGAACCAGTTTGTGGAGGCTTTTGAAAATGCCATCCGCACAAGCTATCCTACTTTGGAGAACAACCCGGACTTTACGTCCATCATCACGACGCGCCATTTCGACCGCCTGCATCACGCCATTAAGGATGCGGAGGAAAAAGGCGCCAAGGTGATCCGGGTAAATCCAGCCAATGAGGAGATTGACCCGGCCGCAAAAAAAATCGCGCCTACTATTGTTTTGAACGGCACGGACGACATGATCCTGCTGCAGGACGAAATTTTCGGGCCGATCCTGCCGGTTGTGCCTTATAACACCCTGGACGAGGCCATTGCTTATGTTAACGCCCGGCCCAAGCCTTTGGCCTTGTACTATTTTTCCAACAAGGGTAGATCGGTGCAAAAGGTCCTGAAAATGACCCAGGCGGGAGGTACGTGCATCAACAACACGCTTTTGCACGTGGCCCAGGACGATCTGCCCTTCGGCGGCGTGGGATTCAGCGGCATGGGCTCGTATCACGGCCCGGAAGGATTCGACGCATTCTCCAACAAACGGGGGGTGTTCTTCCAGGGCAGCCCGTGCAGCACCCGGATGATCCGGGCGCCGTACAGCGCGGGTTTTGAAAAAGCCCTGCGGTTTATGATCGACAAGCTGTAAATTGCTCCTTACAGCTATTATGGAAAACGCGGGCGCCGGCCCCCACCGGCGCCCGCGTTTTTTTTTGCAGAACAGACAACGCGAAAAAAGTCGCCCCTTGCCTTTGCAGGCGGCAGGCCTTATGATGTCGGCCGACAAGGCATTGGCCTGAACCATCTTATTTTTCGGAATTTGCATCATGTTGGAATACAGCCTGGCCCATGGGACGTCGTTTTTCGCAGCCGCTTTGCTTTTGAATCTGGCCCCCGGGCCGGACATCGCCTTTATTATGGGCCACACGGTCAACGACGGTAAAAAGAACGGCCTGGCCGCCATGTTTGTGGGGCTAGCCTGCCGGCTGCCCTTTATCGAAAAATAAACATTTGCTCAGCCGCCGGAGGGGCGGTCATGACATACACCATCGCCGTTTGCACGTACAATCGAAGCGACATCCTGGAGCGGTCCATCCTGGCGGCCTTGGATCAGGAAGGCGCCCCGGACTATGAAGTGCTGGCGGTGGACAACAACTCCACGGACAAGACGGCGGCCGTGCTGGAGAATCTTTCTTCCCGGCATGCGCGCCTGCGCATCGTAAAGGAAACCCGCCAGGGCCTTTCCCACGCAAGAAATAGGGCTATCAAAGAAGCCGAGGGCGATTTCATCATCTATGTGGACGACGACGCGGTTTTGGATCCCCAATACCTGAGAAGCCTGGACAGCCTGCTCCATGACGTCCCCAATCTGGGCGCGGCCGGAGGCCTCATCCGGGTGGGATGCGTTGAAACGCCGCCGCCCTGGTTCACGCCGCGCCTGGAAATCTGGTGCAACAAGCTGGACTACGGCCCGCAAAGGCGTTTTCTCAGATATCCTCAAATCCTGTACGGAACCAACATGGCCTTTCCCAAAAAGGTTCTGGTAAAAATCGGAGGCTTCCACACCGGCCTGGGCCGTTCGGGTAAGGGTCTTGGCGACAGCGAAGACCTGGAAATCATGCTGCGCCTGGAAAAGGCGGGATTGCCCGTGGTCTATGACCCCTGCCTCAGCGTTACGCATTTTATGACCCCGGACCGCATGACGCGGGAATATTTTTTGAACAAAGCCGCCATGCACGGCAATTGCCGGTACGCTGCAGAAAAGATCCACGGCAGAGCAAGGCCCTTGGAAGGCCTGGCCTCCTGGGCTATTTCTTTGGGACGGACGGTTGTCCGGCCGGGGCGAGACGGTTTTTCCGAGAAGTTGATTCGCAAGTCCTCTCTGAATTATTTTCTTTCCTCTTTTAAAATCTAATCAATTTCAGATATTTCCACATACACTTCCACGCAAAGCATGGGAACGGGATGTTCGTTCCAAGATAAGTGTCGGTTCGACCCAACGCATCGGATTTCTGCGGCCTGACGGGTCGAACGACATGTGCTTGCGCACCCGGGCAGGATACTGCTCTGCCCGGGCTGCCCTCCCACGTTTGAGGATTCTTTTAACTGTATCTGCTTCAGGGTATCCCTTAGACAGGCGCAGGGGCCTGTCCCTGCACGCCGCATTCATCCAATACGAGTGGAAAAAGCTCGCCGCAAGGCATGCCCTGCCCGTTTTTGGGTGGCCCAGGCAATGTAGTGTATTGCCTGGGTTGCGTTAGCAACAAAAGGTGCGGCCGGGAAATAGGATTGGAATTGGGGATGTTCGACGGGCGAATGAAGTTCGTTGAATCCCTGCGTTTAATATTGGTTTTCGATAGGACGTTCGTCCGCTGTAACCTCATGGCTTCTAACGACTTACGGGTCGCACCTACTGCGCTTGCGCGCCCAGGCACGGTACTGCTGTGCCTGGGCCACCCTTGGTTGCAGCAGCAGCCTTGGTCCGAAAAACAGACATGATTTCAAATAGTTCCATATACACTTCCACGCAAAGCATGGGAACGGGTTTTTAACGGGCTCACCCTTTTTTATCCTCCACGGGAAAAAATTTTACGCACGGCGAAAAAAACGTCTTGACAGGATGCAAGGTTGTGCGTACACTTGTACGCACAAGTGAGTTGAAATCTGTCCATACAAATGGAGGAACATATGAGCAAACAATTATTAAACCATATCGAAAGCCGGGCCAGCGAACTGCTGAAAAACGCCCTTAAACCGGAAAACAACCTCCACGCGCTTGGAAGCGCCAAGGACCTTAAACGCTCCTGGAAACGGCTTCGCCAAGCCCTGGCGCCTCCCCGCCCGGAAAGGGCGGCGGGTTCAAAACGCTGCTTTTACGGCAAGGAAGGCCAGGCCGCTTCCCGCCTGGGCATCCGGCTGGAGCAGGAAGTCCGCCATAACCAGGACCCCCTGGAGCCGGATTATCCGCTGCTGGCGTCATGCTACAGCCATTTCGGACATTTGCGTTTGGCCGCAAAAAAACGGAGCGCATGCGGCCGGGGAGGCGATAAATGAATCTGTTATGGGATCGATTCGTGCGTGTGAATGGGGTGCGGATTCATTATACGGAGCTGCCCGGCCCAGGAGAGGACGTGCTTTTGATTCACGGATTCGCGTCCTCGTCCTACACCTGGCAGGAGATGGCGCCCCTCCTTCACAAGCAGGGCTATAACGTGTGGGCCCTGGATCTGAAGGGCTTCGGCTATTCCGAAAAGCCCAAAAGCGGCAAGTACGACCCGTTCAGCCTCATGGAGGACGTGGTGGACTGGATGGACGCCGTGGGCCTGGAAAAGGCCGTGATTGTGGGCAATTCGTTGGGCGGGGGCATCGCGTCGCTCATGTCCCTGGTGTATCCGGAAAAAGTGAGCAAGCTGGTGCTGATTAACGCCCTGGCGCCTTACGACATCCCCCACCCTCTGATCATCCGGCTCTCTCATTTTCCCCTGGCGCCGCGTCTGGCCGGCCTGGTCGTGACTCGGGAAGTGGTGCGGTATTACCTCAAACAGGTGTTTTACAACCCCAGGTTCGTCACGCCGGAAAAGGTGCAGGCCTATTACGAGCCTTTACGGTCTCCCGGCTGCCTGTACGCACAGACCCTGGCGGCCCGGGCCATGGATCCCAAGCCGTTCCTGCGTTTCATGGGCGACGGGTATTCGGTCAAGGCGCCGGTGCTGGTGATATGGGGCGAGGACGACCGTTGGATTCCCTTGCATTACGGCCAACAGCTATTGGAACAGAACATGGGGAGCGGAACCTTTGTGGTTTTGCCGGAGTGCGGACACATGCCCCAGGAGGAAAAGCCCGTAGATACGGCCAAAGCGATTTTGGATTTTATGAAGGACGTCCCCATTGTTCAGGTGGGAGACACGCCGTACTGCCATGTGGAGTACATTGCCGGGGCGCCGGAGCAGGCGCGCCCAAGCATATTGGAAACAAACAAGATGGACGAGGGGTCCCTGCTCGCGGGAAATCCGGGTTAAGGGGACAAAAAAAAGATTACTTGGAATCAGATAGTTCGGAGGGGGACAATGAAACAAGGACCGGATACGCCGGGGGTGGGCGAGAAAAAAAACGTGGCGTTTGAAAGCGGCAAGGGCATGGGCGTCCGCTTGAAGGAAATGCAGCCCTTTTACGATTTTGTTTTGAACCGGCTTGTGGAGCAGGCGGAATTGCATAACGGGGAAGCCTTGATCCCCGAAAACGGCAGGCCTGTGGTGATCATTGCTTCTCACGGACCGGGACTGGCCTGGGTTCCCATTTTGGCCTTGGTAAGCAAGCATTATGTGGATTCCGGGTGCGGCGATTTGATCGGCGGCATGGTTCCCCACAAGGCGGTGTTTCTCGTGCCGGGGTTCAAGGAGTATTACAAACGGGTTCTGGGGACGCCCACGGAGGTGAAAACCGTGGATCACCTGACCGGGCTTTTGAAGACCGGCAGGATTCAGGTGACGGGCACGGCGCCGGAAGGCGCCAACAGCATTCTTTCCTTTAAGGAATACGTAGGGCCGTTTAGGTCAAGAGGCATGATCGCCGCGGCCATCCGGTCCAACGCCAACCTGGTCTTGGCGGCCCACCAGGGCGCGGAGACCTGGAACCGGCGCTTGAGGCTGCCTTTGGGATTGTCCCTGCCCAATACCTTTGGGCTGCGGGGCGTCAACCTGACATTGCCGCCGTATAAAAAGCTGGATAACTACGTAGCCCTGGCTCAGCTTTACACGCCCAGTATGACGGAAAAGGATTTCAAAATCCTCAGCGCAAGAGAGTGCAGCCTCATGCTGAACGTGGAGGCCGAACGCATCCGGGCGGAAATGAACCTCATGACCGACAAGGTGAAAACGCTGTTGGCGGGCAGGCGCATGCAACGGCTGATCGAGCGCGGCGCAGGGGTTTAAAACGCGATAAATACTCTGGAAGTTCCAATGAGAATCTGTTACAAATGGAAAATAAAGGATGTCAAACCTCGCATTAGTCATACCGGTTGAAAAACCAAGCAAACAAGGACCTATGGGTTTTAAGGAAGAGCAAAAACGCCAGCGTCGGATCGTCAGCCAAAGTTTGATGGAAGGGGCTCTCCAGCTCAGTGCGGAAGAGGGTTACGCCAGCTTGAGCCTCCGGTCCGTGGCGCGTAAGGCGGGCATTGCGCCCACTTCGTTTTATCGCCATTTCCGCGATATGGACGAACTGGGGCTGGCCCTGGTGGACCAGGCTGCAGAGCTTTTGCATCCGGCTTTGGAAAAGGCCCTGGACGGTATGGAATACGCCGCACCGGGCAAAAACGCCGAGCCGGCTCAGATCGCCGAAGCCTTAGAGGGCGTTGTTTCTCCTTTTGTTGAGTGCTTTTTTGAAGTAACGGCCGAAAATCAAAACCTGTTTCGCCTGTTTTTCCAGGAAAGAACCGGCAGTTCCCGAGCCTTGCGGGAATCGGCCGCCCAGGAGTTTGAAAAATCCGCCCAGGCCTTGTGGGAGCGGATGGACTCTTTGGACATGGATTTCGGCGAAGACCGGGAAAACGGCCCGGCTCTGGCCATGGCCATGCTGAATCTGGCGGCCGCTGCAGCCCAGGAAACGCTTTGCCGGGAATCCGATGCATGGCCCGAGGCCAAAGCGCGGACGGCCCGGGAGTGCGTGTTTATGCTTCTGGGCGCCCTGCTCTCTTAAGGCCGGCTGGCTTTCCCAGATATTTTTTCAACCCTATCCGGTGGAAACGGCTTCATGACGACCAAGAAAAAAAACAGTCCCAAAACTGCGTCCGGCGCCAAGCAAAGCCCGGACCTCGCCGCCCAACTGCTGGACGCCCACGTTCAGTTCGAAATGCGGCGCTTTACTCCCAAAGGCATTGAAAAAACCGTCCGGGAAGAGGTGGAGGCAGCCTTCCAATGGTTGGAGGGAATCCGCCTGAAGGAGCTCGCCTCGGCGGATCGCGTCCTGGGAGTTATGAAAAGAAACGTGGTGGAACTGCCTGTGGCCGGCGGCCTGACCGAGTTGATCGGCGAGATGAGCCGCATGGTCATCGCTTCCAAACACAGCGCGGAAACCACCCTGAACGAAATCATTCCCCGGAAATCCTTTGACGCCATTGTGGACAAGGCCTCCAGCCTGGACCGGGTCCGCATGGCGGCCATCAAGAGGACCGTTCGGAACCCGGCCTATTCCAGGCTCATCGCCGACGCCATATACACCGTGGCCAAGGAATTCGTGCTGCAGCAAAACCTGTTCGTGCAAAAGATGCCCGGGTTGTCCTCGCTCATTAAAATGGGCCAGGGCGCCGTGCGCATGGCCGCGCCCAGCCTGGAACCCGCCATCGACGCCCAGATCAAGGAGCGCATCGAGGCTCAGGTGGAAACGGCCATCCACGACAGCGAGGAGTTCCTCATGGGATTCCTGGACGGAGACCGCATTGCGGGCATCAGCGACGGAACCTGGGACCATATAGCGAGCCTGACCCTGGAAGAGCACTACAGCAACATCGACGCGGACGACATGGAGGATTTCATCGTCATCGGCTACGAGTTCTGGATGGAGTTCCGCAAAACCGAATATTTTAAAAAGACGTACACCGAACTGGTGCACTACTTTTTTGAAAAATACGGCGACAAGGAAATGGACGTGCTTTTGGAGGACGTGGGCGTAACCAGCGACATGGTCATTTTGGAAATTATGGAATTCCTGGCGCCCATCCTGGCCAAGGCCAAAACCAGCGGATATCTGGAGGAACGCGTCCGCCAGCGCCTGCAAGCCTTTTATCAATCCAAAGCCGCCAAAGATTTGCTGGCCTAAGATAACGCTTTAAAAAACACACCCAGGCGGCGTTCAGGCTTTGTACGCCGTCTTTGCTCGGAGGGGTAGGCCGGTAAAACCGGACAGGGGAGTTGCGCCATGCGGCACCACAGAAGCGATTCAGAAGAAATATCCCATAAATCCAGCGTGATAAAATCCAAGGGGGGCGCAGCCAGGTTGTTTTTCCCCATCCTGACGATTGTGCTTATCGCCGCCCTGGGGCTTATGTGGCGGGAGTTGTCCCAGCTTAAGGAATGGCAGGTGCACCTCCAAAAATCCCTACCCATCACATTCACCGAGGACTTTCGGGTGGACGCCGCCATAGACCACGAGTTCCCCATTAAGATTGAGGCTGACATTCCCATCCAGTTCCCTGTGACCTCGGTGGTCAGGATTCCCATCAAGGAAACCTTTCTGATACCTTTAAACAAGACTTTCCCAGTGATGCTGGATCAGCCCCTGCGCCTGAAGGACACGGTGAAGGTGCGCGCGATAATCCCCATAGACACGGAATTCGAAGCCAAGGTTCTGGGCGTGACCATGACCGTGCCTGTCAAAGGCAGCGTGCCCCTGGACATTGACGTGCCCCTGGACCAGGAAATCCGGATTCCCAACGAATTGATGGTCATGCTTCAGGAGCCTTTGCCCGTGTCCATCAATCAAACCGTGGACGCGCCTTTGGATTTTGTCATCAACGGAAATCTGCCCCTGGATGCGGTGATCAACGCTCCGGTGAAAGGGGTGCTGGATTGCGGCATTACCGTGAAAAAGCCCTTACCCGTGGAAATTGATTTGGATATCTCTTTAAAGGATTTGTTTAACGGTTAACGGGAGCGCCGCCGCAGGATTTCAGGGGGACGCAACACCATTGTTTTATGGGGCGTTAAAGATAATTTCTTCTCGTTCCCATGGTCTCCGTGGGAATGCATACCGGAGTATAAGTCAACCTGATGCGTTGATTGTAATAGATTTGATTTCAAGATGTTATAATATTCATTCTCACGCAAAGCATGGTAACGAGGGTTTAACCGAGAATAACCGTCCGCCGGACGCTCTTGATTTTGACAATCCATTTAGGCCGCGCTTATTGGCCTGACGGCCCCCGGCATTGCATGCCGGGGCTGGCCTCTCAAACGTCAAACGTAGATTTGACCCCATCGCCTAAAATGGGTGACCCCATCGCCTAAAAACAACAAAGGCGCTGGGTTAATCGTCCCGGCGCCTTTTGTTTAGCGATGATGCAAATGAGCTTGATGCAAAACCTTTAAAAATCCGGCTAAAAGTTATACTCCCACCTTAATCTGCCTGGGTTTTTCCTCTTCCGCTTTGGGAAGGGTGATGGTCAAAATCCCGTTTTTGGTGGTTGCGGTTACGGCGGCCGCGTCCACGGATTCGGGCAGCCTCACGGCCTTGGTGAAAGCGCCGTAACGCCTTTCCCCAATGTGCAGCCTGACATCATCCTCGCCGTTTTCACGGCCTTTTTCGCCTTTTACGGTGAGCACGCCCTGGTCGATGGTTATGTCGATATCCTTTTTCTCCATGCCCGGGACTTCCATTTGGATGACGTAGTCGTTTTCCCGCTCCACGGCGTCCATGGCCGGGCTCCAGGCTTCTTTGGCTCGGGCGCCGCCCAGGTTATCCAACAGGCTCTTGCGCAGGAGAAGTTTATCCAGTGTGTTGAAATTCGGCTGTCTCAGGTTGTAGCTTCCTGAAATCAACGGCAGCAGTCCATTCATTATGCAAAACCTCCTTATTGCAGTCATATTAAGAGGTTGAAGGCCTTCCTCTTCGCAAATAAGGTAAGCACGGGAGGCGGTGCGTCAAGAGTTCGGGCGTTGTTTTTCCATTTCCTGCTTGCGTCGAGGCGCGGGTTTTGACAAGAGTACAGTGTTGCAGATGACAAAAGTAAAAGAAATGTAAAATCATTATTAAGCGTTTCCTGAACAAGGTAAATGCTGCTACCAAGGAGGTTGTTATGGCGGTGTCTATGTTCGATCTGACAGGAAAAGTTGCACTGGTGACCGGCGGGAACGGCGGCATTGGCCTGGGAATGGCCAAGGCCATGGCCCAGGCGGGCGCGGATATTTGCGTCTGGGGCCGGAAGCCCGAAGCCAACGCCAAGGCCGAGGAAGAGCTCAAGGCCTTTGGAACCAAGGTCCTGGCCCTGCAGTGCGACGTCTCCAACGAAGAGCAGGTGGAAGCCTGCTTTGCCGAGGCCGTGGACAAGCTGGGCAAGGTGGACGCCTGCTTCGCCAACGCCGGCGTCGGCGCCCGGGGAACCCCGTTCCACAAAACCACCACCGAAGAGTGGAACCAGATCATGAGCATCAACCTGGACGGCGTGTTTTACACCTTCCGGGCCGCCGCCAAGCATATGGTGGAGAGGGGCGAAGGAGGGTCTTTGGTGGCCACTTCCAGCCTTTCCGCAATTTCCGGCATGGCGAGGGGCGAGCATTACGCCTCCACCAAGGGTGCGCTTCTTTCCATGTGCAGGGGCCTTGCCGTGGAATACGGAAAATACGGAATCCGCGCTAACGCCATTATTCCGGGCTGGATCGAAACCAGCATTACGGACGGCTGGTTCGAGACCGAAGGATTCCAGAAAAAGGTTTTGCCCCGGATTCCCGCCAGAAGGTGGGGACAACCGGAGGATTTCGGGGGGATAGCCGTTTATTTCGCCTCGGACGCCAGCGCCTACCACTCCGGCGACATGGTGATCATAGACGGCGCGTACATCAATTTCTAAAGTCAAAGAGCGGCGCCGGGAGGCCCCTGGAGGCCTTCCGGCTAATCCCTCTTTGGCCTTGCATGGCCTTTGCAGCAAAAAGGCCGCTTACCTAAAGCGAGGGATTATGCTCAGTTTTCTGCCTGCCACGATGCGCGGGTGCATCCATTGCATTCTGCTTGGACTCAACACCTTGGTTGTTTTCTCCTTATTGGTTCCCATCTCCATCCTCAAGCTGATTATTCCCATAGACGTCTGGAGGACATTTTGCGCCGTCATCTTAAAATATATCGCCTCGGGATGGGTGGCTGTCAACGCGTTCAACGGCCGGTTTATCAATAATATCAAATGGGACGTCCAGGGAGTGGATTCCCTGAAAAGCAAGGACTGGTATCTGGTGATCTCCAACCATCAATCCTGGACCGACATCCTGGTGCTGCAGACCATTTTCTCCCGCAGAATTCCCTTTTTGAAATTCTTTTTGAAAAAGGAGCTGATCTGGGTGCCTGTTATGGGCATCGCCTGGTGGGCGTTGGATTTTCCCTTTATGAAGCGCTATTCCAAGGCTTTCCTGAAAAAGAACCCCCATCTGGAAGGCAAGGACCTGGAAACCACCCAGAAGGCCTGCGAAAAATTCAAGAAGATGCCCGTCTCCATCGTCAACTATGTGGAGGGCACCCGCTTCACCCAAGAAAAGCACGATCGCCAGAACTCCCCGTTCAAGCATTTATTGAAGCCCAAGGCCGGGGGCATCGCCTTTGTCATGGCCGCCATGGGCGGCCAGCTGCACTCCCTGGTGAACGTGACCATCGCCTATCCCTACGGCGACAAGAGCTTTTGGGATTATCTGTGCGGACGCATCGCCAAAATCACCGTGCGGGTGGAAACCCTGCCCATTGCGGAAGAGGTGCAGGGCGACTACTTTAAGGACGAGTTGTTCCGGACCCGGTTTCAAAAATGGGTCAATGACCTGTGGGTGGAAAAGGACGCCCTTTTGGACGATCTGCTGAGCCAGGAAGGCAAGGGCCCGGAAGCCGCCGACACGAACGAGGAGCCGGCCGCGGCCGCGGGATGACAAAGCTCCGGCCATAATTCGATTAATAGAAAGCCCGGCCCAGAAGGCCGGGCTTTTTTTATCGGGGAGAGAAACCTGCCGGGGATCCAGCGTTATATACGGAAAGAGCAGGAAAGCGATCCTCTCGCCTCAGGAGAGGTCAAAGACCTGAAAGGTGTTGTCCAGCAGGTCAAAGGCCAGGAGCTTGTTTTGCAGGGCCTGTCCCTTGCGGGTCAGCACCTTGACGGCTTCCGAGCATTGAATGCTTGCCGCCAGCATCACCGGCGGACACGGGCAGCCCAGGTCGGTTTCCACGCCTTCTCCCGAAGAATCGTCCTCCCTCCCTATGACGGGAAAAAGGCCCTGATCCCCAGGAAACACCACGGTCACATGGCCGGTGAATCCGGCTAAAGCGGCTGAAATAAGGGGAATTTCCAAATCCCGGGCAGTCTGTTGCAAAAGAACCCGGTTATCCAGCCCGCCCAGGCAATCCATGATCAAATCCGCGCCTTGTAGGATGGCCTCGGCGTTGTCCTTATCCAGAAACACCCCTTCCCATTCCAGATTCACCGAGGGATTCATCTTGCGAATCTTCTCCAGGGCGGCTTCCGCCTTGTTTTCCCCCAAAGTGCGAATGGTGCTGAAGGCCTGCCGGTTCAAATTGGTTTGCTCGAACACGTCCCCGTCCACCAGAACCAGGCTGCCCACGCCGGAGCGGGCCAGGGTCTGGGCGACGTATCCTCCCAGACCTCCTAAACCGATAATCGCCGCCCGGGATTTCAGCAGGCGAATCTGGTCCTTGCAGTCCAGGGCGGCCATGTTGCGGACGTACCGGGCCGGGGCGATTTCCGCCTCCAAGGCGGCGATTTCCGCCTCAATGCGGCTGATCCCGAATTCCTCGGCGATGCGCCCTATTTCGCGGTCTTTAATAAGGCGGCGCGGGTCGGTTTGGGGATGGGTTCCCTGATAAGAGGCGTATACCAAAGACTGGCTGAGGTCCGCCATCATCCACCTCCCACGGGCGGAAAAATCCCCACCCGCTCGCCCCCGGTCAGCGCCCAGTTCAGGTCCTTGCGGACTCCGTCAATGAATACCAGCTTGACCTCCTTTAGGGGGACGTTCAGCCTTTCAAGCACCTGAGCGGCGGTTTCCCCTTCCTGGATGGGAAAATGATCCGGGTCCGGGGGCGTGTATTTTGCCAGGGTGGCGAAGAGTTTTAATTGAATTTCCAGGGACATGATGACTCCTACAGATTATTGTTCCTGCATATCATGGCCCAAATCCGAACGTGGGGTCAAGGCAAAGAGAGTAGGGGCAGCGCCTATTTGTCCAAAAGAAAGTCCCGGATATAAGGATTGTTGGCCTTTTCCCTGGCGATGGTGGATGTGGGCGCCGGTCCGTAATCGTGCCCGGGCAGGATAATGGTCTCGCCCGGCAGGGGCAGGATTTTGCTTTCCACGGAATTCAAAAGATCCTGCAGGGTCATGCCGCCCATGTCGGTGCGGCCCACCCCTTCCACAAACAGGGTGTCGCCTGTGAATAAATAGTCCCCGCATAAAAAGCAGCAGGAGCCGGGGGAATGCCCGGGCGTGTGCAGCACCTTGAACTGAAGCCCCCCCGATTTCAAAAATCCGGCCGTCCTTGAACTGGATGTCCGTTTGGGGATATCGTGAGCTTTGGCTGGGCGGCCGATCCATATAAATTCCCTGGAAAAAACTGACGTCGTCCTCGTGCATGGCGATGGGGACGTTCAACATGTCCGCCAAGCCCTTGGCGCCCATTACGTGGTCGCCATGCCCGTGGGTGGCCAGGATCATTTTGACATTGCATCCCATCATCTTGACGGCGGCGGCGATGCGGGCCTCTTCCGCGCCCGGATCGATGACTACGGCCTCCATGGTTTTCAGACAGGCGACGATATAGCAATTGGCCTGATAAGCCCCCACGGCCAGAGTTTTGATATCCATTGTTTTTTCAGGTTCGGTCATGGCTTCCTCAATAAACAATTCCTTTTACAGATCCCGTTAGTCTTCTCTGATTTCGGCGCGATAAAAACCTTCCGACATCATCTGATCCAGCATATCCCAAATTGTTGGCTCCTCCGCTAAAGCGTTCCGTGTTCCAGGCGAGTCTTTATCAAAGTTGTCCCAGACGGTTCGGGTCAAAGTTTGAGGGACGCCAAGTTCTGCGAGTTTGCGCCGATATTTCTCCGGTGAATCGGTATAAATCTCAAAGATTTTGTACCCCCCGACAAAAACCTCGTCATATCCATTATGCGACCCAAAACCGAAATTGACCATGCCATCATGGACAAGAAGGCGTTCATTCGACAAAAATACCTTCTTCGCTCTCATAAAGTCGATATCATCGAGATAGTAGACGTTCTTATGGAATGGATCCGAAGCATTTCTTCGCAATTCCTTCTCCTCTGCCTCATTTGCTCCAAGTTCAACCAGAAAAAATGCGGGTTCCCGCACGAGAGAGGAAAGACTGAGAAAAAGACTTGGAATGTTCTCGGCAGACACGTTAATGGTGAACATATAGAAGCCTTTATCGGTCAAATGCTCTGAGTAGCCTTCGCTGATTCCTTTCAAAGAAGTAACTTGTACTCCGTCCACAAGACGGAAATCCGGCTTCTTCGCCCCCATGTCACATCCTCCTATAGCCATTAATGCTAATAGCAGAGGGAAAGCAATCATTCGTAAAACCCATATATCCGACATTCCAATACTCTACCCTTTTGATTTCAACAATTCTTCCCGTAAAAAAAGATACAGGGGATTATCCGGCCCGGCAAGATCTTTGATTGTTTGCGCAACGGCTTCTTTGTCCTTTATGTTTTGCATCATTTTGATCACCCGGCCGTCCCTCCCTTTGATGGCTATGACTTGAAACCCCGACATGGACTCGCTCCGCACTTTAACCATGTTGTGCCATCCCATGCTCACTAAGCAACGACGCGAAGAATCGTAGACGACAATTCCACCTTTGTATATTTTTGTATAATCGTCGACGACTGCTAAAAAAAACAGAAAAAACGCCGCGAATAGCGATGTCCCCAAAGAAACAAAAACGGTTTCCAACACTGTCAGACCGTCGCGATCAAAAAAGCTATAAAGCAACAAAGGAATTAGCAGTGAAGGAAAAATCCAAATAAACAAACGTTTGATTTCGCTCCTGTCCAAACGCACATTACAGACAAATTCGCTCGATGCCTTGGCTGCAGCATTTTTCTTTTTGAATAGATTCATTAGCATGACTCAATAGACTACAAACCCGTTTATGGATGGTTGCAAAAAATAATTGCTCTTTCCATAAACGGGCTATAGGATTTTCATGAAAATGTCAATCAGGCTTGATCCTTCCAATAGGGTTCGCGAAGCTGGCGTTTGAGGACTTTGCCAAGAGCGTTGCGGGGGAAATCCTCCCGGCGGAACTCCACCCTGGCCAAGCGCTGATACTTGGCGAGGCGCTGGTTCACCCAGCCCATTATCTCGTCTTCACGGGCCTTGGCGTCCGGATAGGGAATGACCAGGGCCAGGGGAGTCTCGCCCCATTTTTCATGGGGGATGGCCACCACCGCGGCTTCGTTGACGTCCGGGTGCTGGATCAATACCTCCTCGATATCCGAGGCGAACACGTTGATGCCGCCGGACACGATCATGTCCTTTTTCCGGTCCAGGATGTACAGGAAGCCGTCCTCGTCAAACCGGCCGATGTCGCCTGTCTTGATGAAGCTCCTGCCGAACTCGTCCTTCCAGATGATTTCCGCATTGGCGTCGGGCCTGTTGTGATAGCCTTTCATGAGCCCGGAGCTGATGCCCACGATCTCGCCGATTTCGCCGAAGGGAAGCTCCTTGTCTTCATGGTCGATAATGCGGATTTCCGTACCGGAGATGGGCGTGCCCACGGAGCCGGTTTTCTCCTCGATTTCCTCGGGCTTGAGGGTGGTTCCCACGCCTTCGGTCAGGCCGTACAACTCGATCAGCCCCTTGCCCATGCGCTGGAGGATTTGCTTTTTGACCGGCAAGGGCAAGGCCGATCCCATGGACACCATGATCTCCAGGCTGGACAGGTCGTGCTTGTCAAAGTCCGGGTGATCCAGGATCACGTGATACTGGGTGGGCACCAAAAAGGTGTGGGTGATTTTTTCCTGTTCCACGGCCTGAAAAAAGGCCTCGGGAGAAAAAGTCGGCAACAGGATGACCAAGGCGCCCACGCCCATAGACCCCAACAGCATGACCCAGGTGGCGTTGGTGAACAAAGGCGTGTTGATGAGCATGGTGGAGCCGCTGTGAATGCGGAATTCCAGGCCGCCGGCCATGCCAAGCATGGTGCGGCTGAAATGGGTGTGCACAATGCCTTTGGGCAGGCCGGTGGTTCCCGAGGAATAAATGATGACTGCCTCGTCCTGATCCTGGGTCGGTACGTACACGTGGTTTACCGAGGCGCCTGACAAAAAGTCTTCGTAAGGGGTCCACCCTTCCTCGTCAAAGAACACGGCCATGCGCCGCTCCTGGGGGATGCCGTTGAGTTGATCCAGAACCGGCTGCACCAGGCCTTGGAGGGGAAAGGTGCAGAAGAAAAACTTTGCGCCCGCATCCTGGGTCAAAAAGGCCAGTTGCCCGGAGGTCAGCATGGGAGAGAGAGGGACGATCACCCCGCCGGCCCGAAGCACGCCGCACATGATTTCCAGGGCTTCGATGCAGTTCAAGGACAACAGAGCGGCCTTATCGCCTTTTTTCAGGCCCGCCTTGATGAGGGCGTTTGCCGCCTGATTCACCCTGGCGTCGAACTGGCCCCACGTGACCTGCCGGTCTCCGCATTTAAAGGCGATGCGGCTTCCGCGATATTTGGCATGGGTCCCTACCGAACCGGCAATGTTTAATCCTGCGCGTTCCAGCATGATTCCTACCCTCCCTTTTCGATTTTAAACCTCCAGGTATTGGGCCCGGGCTTCGGGGTTGTCGTCCAGTTCCTGCACGGTTCCCACGAATCCGATGTGGGCCTTGCCCATCAGATACACCCTGTGGGCCAGGCTCATGGCCACTTCCAGGTTATGCTCCACCAACAGGATGGAAACGCCCCGCTTGTTGATTTCCTCCAAAACGTCCCGGACCGCGTCCACGATGATGGGGGCCAGGCCTTCGGTGGGTTCGTCCACCAAAAGCAGGGACGGGGCGCCCATAAGCGCCCGGCCTATGGCCAGCATTTGCTGCTCTCCGCCGGAGAGGTTGGCGCCTTTATTGTCTCGCCGTTTTTTCAGGGAGGGAAAAACCTCATAGATTTTCTCCAGGGTCCAGGCTTTGGGGTTGCTTTCGTCCACCACCCCGCCTTTGACGCCTATGCGCAGGTTGTCCTCCACGGTGAGGTTGGGAAAAATCCTCCGTTCCTCGGGCACGTAGCCTATGCCGGCCATGGACACCTTATGGGGAGGCTTGCCGAAAATATTGGCGCCCTGGAAAACCACCTTACCGGACTTGGGCTTGACCATGCCCATGACGGATTTCAGGGTGGTGGACTTTCCCATGCCGTTGCGGCCTAACAGGGCGACGATTTCCTCCTGCTCCACGTTGAGGGAAATCCCCTGAAGCACATGGCTGGGTCCGTAATAGGTATTCAAATCCTTGATTTCCAAAAACACGCTACACCTCCCTCCTGTGACCCAGATAGGCGTCCTTGACCTCTTTCATGTTCCGGATTTCGTCCGGCTTGCCCACAGCCAGCACCTTGCCGTGATGCAGCACGGTAATGCGGTCGGCCAGGGAAAAAACCACGTCCATGTCGTGCTCCACAATGACCATGGTCTTGCCTTCGGTGAGCCTGCGGATGAGGTCCACGGCGTTATGGGTTTCGTCCCGGCTCATGCCGGCCGTGGGTTCGTCCAGCATGACCAGATCCGGGTCCGTGGACATGGCCAGGGAAACCTCCAGGGAACGATGCTTGCCGTAGGACAGGGCGTCGGCCGGAGCGTGGGTTTCCTCTTTCAGGTTGATCCGCTCCAGGATGGCGTTGGTTTCCCTGGTGACCTCCTCCATCTTGTCCACCCGGTTGAACATATTAAAGCGGATGCCCATGCGGGAGAGCACGCCCATGCGGATGTTCTGGAATGTGGAAAGGTTGTGGAAGGTGCTGGTTATCTGGAAGGACCGGCCCATGCCCAGGCGGGAGAGCTTGTGGGGCTTGAAGCCGCTTACGTTTTTGCCTTTGAACATAACCTTGCCCCGGCTGGGGGAGTACATGCCGGTGATGACATTGAACAGGGTGGTCTTGCCCGCCCCGTTGGGGCCTATGATGGCGTGGCGTTCGCCTTTTTCCACCTGCAAATCCACGCCTGTCAGCACTTGCAGGCCGGAGTAGTCGTAAAACAGGTTGATGGTTTCCAGGATGTTTTCGCTCATGCCTCCACCTCCTCGGACGCGGGCTGGGATTTATTACCGAACAGCTTGGCCATGAGGCCCCGCCACAGCCAGAGGAGGCCTCCGGGGGCGTAGAGCACCACGCCGATAAACAGGAGGCCGGTAATCAGCTCCGCCCGCTCCGTGTACCGCATGATCAGGTCTTCCAGGACAATGAGGACGCCCGAGCCCAGGATGGGGCCGAAAAAGGTGCCTATGCCGCCGATAAGGATAGCCATGATGGGATAGAACGACACCATAATGTGCAGCACTCCGTCCGTGGAGACGATCCCCTGGAACAAGGCGAACAGGGAGCCTGCAATGCCGGCGAAAAAGCCGGACACGGCGAATACGATGGCCTTGGTCTGGGGCACCTTATAGCCCAGGTAATCCACCCGCAGGGTGTTGTCCCGGATGCCCACCACCACTTGCCCCAGGGGGGTTTTGGTGATGTACCACATGATGAGGACGCCGATCACGCAGACCGCCAGGGCGAAATAGTAGAAGACCGTGGGGTCCAGCATGTCGAAGGAGGCGATCCCCGGAATGTTCAGGTTGGGGACGTCGTATCCGGCAATGCCGTCCTCGCCGCCCGTGACTTCCCGGAACTTGAGGCACAGGATGAACATGAGCTGCCCGAAAGCCAGGGTGAGCATGGCGAAGGCGGTTCCCGTCACCCGCACCAGGAGAGGGCTGAGGATCAGGCCTATGACGCCGGCGGCAAGGCCGCTTAAAAGCAAAGCGCCGATCACGGGAAAGCCTTCCACGTGGTACAGCAGGAGGGCTGTGGTATAGGCCCCCACCCCGTAAAACAGGGCGTGGCCGAAGCTGAGCACCCCGGTGTAGGATAGCAGCAGGTTCAGGCTGACGGCGTACAGGACGAACCCGGCCAGTTCCACCAGCACATTGGTTTTGACAATGCCCAACACATGGGGAGCAATTCCCGCCGCAGCCAGGAAGACAACCCACAAGGCAAGATTGCGTTTGGATTTAATCATCGCGTTCTCCAAAAAATCCCATGGGTTTGAAGGAAAGCACCAGGGCCATGAACAAAAAGACCAAAACCGGCGCCAACCTGGGTATGAACTGGATGCCGAAGGCGTTCAATTCGCCCAAAAACAGAGAGACCACCACGGCGCCGAACAGGCTGCCGAAGCCTCCCACGACCACCACAACAAAGGCGTCCAGGCCGATCTGGTCGGCAAGGCCGGGAAACACCGTGAGCATGGGCGCGGCAGCCACCCCGGCCACGCCGGCCATGATCGTTCCCACGCCGAACACGAACATGAACACCCGGGGCATGTTGATGCCCAAAGCGCTGACCATGTCGGCGTCGGAGACCGCCGCCCGGATGATCATGCCAAGGCGGGTTTTGTACAGGATGAAGGCCAGGGCGGATAAAATCGCCGCAGCCAGCCCGATGATGAACAGCCGGTAAATGGGGTATTCCAGCCCGGCCACGGAAACCAGGCCCTCCAGAGAGGGCGGGATGACCACCTGATGGCTTTCCGTGCCCCAGATGGTTTTCACGCCTTCGGCGATGACCAGGGAAATGCCCAGAGTGAGCAGCAGATCGCCAATGTGCCCCAGGTTGTATTGCTGCACCTTGCGCAGTAAAAATCTTTCCACGAAGACGCCGATGAGTCCGGTCCCCAGGGGGGCCAGGATCAGGGCGATCCAGAAGCTGTCCGTCCAGGCGACCACCTGGTAGCAGAAATACGCGGAAAGCATGAAAAACGAGGCGTGGGCCAGGTTGAGTATGCCCATCATGCCGAAGATGAGGGTCAGGCCGGACGCCACCAGGAACAAAAGCATGCCGTAGGTCAGTCCGTGAATGGCCTGGGCCACATACATTGCCGTTACCGGGCTCATGGAATATGTCCTCCAAAAAATTAAAGCTGAAAACTGTGTGTACGGCGCCGGATCCCCCGCCCCGGGCATGGCCGGAGGGGGGAGCGGCTTGAGGATGACGCCGAATTGCGACTGTCAGGGCGGTTCAAACGTGTTTGTTTATTCGACCGGTCCGGCTACTTACAATTCCCTCCCTTGACGGGCATGGATTTTTCAGCCGGAATGACAAAGACCTCATCGCCGGAGGAGATTTCTTCAAACCAGGGATTGGGATACACGTATTCCGTAGCGTAGGTGTCGCGGATGGTCACGTGGTCGCAGGCGCGCATTTCAAGCCGCTTGCCGTCGGCGGTGTAGTACACGTCGCCTTCCCAGACCTTGATGACCTTTTCGGGATCCGAGGAGCCCGCCCTCTCAAACACGTCCAGCATCCAATAGGTGTTTTCCAGTGCATACCCCAGAGTGCCGCCGGGCCACTTATACAGGAGCGTGTTGTAGGGCGCGGACCATTTGTCTTTCCACAGGTCGTTCCATTTTTTGGCGAAGGCCATGCCGTTTTTGTTGTTTTTATCGCCGATGTGCTGATTGAGGTTGACCAGGCCCTTGGTGCCTTCCGGGCCGATGGCGGCGAGGGAATTGGGCTCGTCAATGAAAATGTTGGCGAAGGGCAGGTCCACTCCCAGTTGGCGGGCTTGTTTGACCAGGTTGCCGCCGTCGGGCATCCAGTCGCCTGTGAAGATGACTTCCGCGCCCGAGGCTTTGGCCTTGGTCAGGTAGGGGGCGAAATCCTTGGCGAACAGGGGGTGGTAGTCTTCGCCCACAATTTCGGCCTCGGGATAGTATTTTGCCAGGCCCTTTTTGAAGGCGTCAGCCAGGGAGTGGCCGAAGAGGTAGTCCTGGCAGATGATGTAGAATTTCTTTTCTTTTTTGCGCTGGGCGTAAAAATACGCCGTGGTCTCCCCGACCTGGTTGGTGGTCCACATGGTTTGAAAGGTGTACTTGTTGAAGTTTTTCTCGTCCATGAGGGAATCGGACATGGAAAGGGACTGATGGAAGATGACCTTATAACGTTCGGCCACGTTCTGGATGACCAGGGCCAGATGGCTGCCCGAGGTGCCCCACAGGACGTCCACCTTGTCCTCCAGAACCAGTTTTTCGGCGGCCTTTTTGGTGGCTGCAGGCTTGCCCATGACGTCGCCCTTGATGACTTCAATGAGCTTTTTCTTGCCGTCGATCATGATGCCGCCCCGTTTGTTAATGTCATGGGCGACCCAGGCGGTGGTGAGCCAGAACAATTCGCCGTTTCCGGCGCCCGGCCCGCTGAAAATCTGGAGCAGGCCGATTTTGAATGTATCTCCGGTTGGGTTTTGAAAGTTGTTGGGATCAAAGTCCGACATGTCCGACATATCTTCAATCTTAAAAGCGTTTTCGGCCAACGCCGAGCCTGCCAAAAACAGAGAGGCGGCCAGGAACAAACAGGCGGCAAAGGAAACGGCCTTTAATGTCTTTTGCATTGTAACCTCCTTGCGTGTTCGTTGAAGTCTCTGAATGTAAGAAAAAAGCGTCGAATAATCTAATTTCCGATCCTGAAGCTCCTCCTTTTTTCACAATGTTAGTGTTTAATCCGGTTTGGCGCGCTGCGCACTATACAGGCGTCCGGCCTGGTCGGCCTAAGCCGAAGCGCCTTTTATCCATTTATATACGCATCCCCGTGCGATTCGGGGGAATGGTTCAGGTTGGTTCACGGGCGCCGTGAGGACGTCCGGGTTTTGGAAGGAGTCTATTCGGAGCTTTCGCTCCGCCGTTTTTCCATTTCTTCCGCAAAGGTCTGTTTGGCCAGCTTCCGGTACAGGTGGTAATAGAAAATGCTCATGATCTCCATGCCCTGCTGGGCCCGGGCGTGAAAGGATTCATCGTCCACCTTTTTCCATAGGGCGTCGAAAAAGTATTTGTTGCCTTTGGAGGCCAGACCCCGGAAGTCATCCTTGTATTGGCGCAGGGCCTCGGGATCGAATCCGTCCTTGGGCCCCAGCCCCACCCGGCCCATGTCGCAAATGACCTTGCCCAGAGACACGTCGTCCTGGGAATACACCTTTTCTCCGTCAATGGTTTCCGGCGTTATTACGCCCCACTCCTCCACCTTGACCAGCCATTTTTCGCTCAGCCCCGTGGCTTTGCGAAAATTCTCCTCTCCCTTGATTTCCCCGGGCAAAAGGCGCTCCACCGCGCTGAAATACTCGCTTTGCAGTTGGAGAACCGCCCCCTGGACCGGAGACCCTTTGTTCCAGCGTTTGACGATTTTTTTGATCTCGGACAACGGAAGGAAATGTTTGTCCTGCAATTCTTTGATGTATTTGATGCGTTCGATGTAGGAATCGTCGTACTCCGCAACATTGCGGGCCTTTTTCCGGGGTTTGGGAAGCAGGCCTTCCCGGATGTAGAAATGAATGGTTTCCTTGGGCGCTCCGGCCGCCTTGGCCAATTCGCTGATTTTCATGAATGGTTCCTTAAAAAAAGTAACGGCGGAAACAGTGTGTGCAGATTGGTGAAATGCCTATCGCGAGTCTTTGGAATCAGCTTAAGGCCGTCGGCCCCGGCTTGTCAAGACAAATTATTCAATACCTCAAAAATAGCAGTATAATTATTCAGTTACGTATATATCAAATAGTATTGATATACACTTTAGCAGGTTAGCAGCCCGCCTTTTTTCCTCCCATCTGATTGAAATCTCCAGCCCCCCCGCAACTCCAACTTTTACATTTGTTTTACATTTATCCTGAAAAATATCTTGCCATCAACTAAAGGAACCCCGCACGGCTTGTAAAACAAATGTAAAAGGATCGGTCAGGGGTGTACAGGGCGAAGGAACTCGCTTATCTTGCTTGTAAGCACGGCGTACATATCTATTCCCCCAATCGAGCAAGACAGGAGTCCATGCCATGAAGAGACTTACCAACGCCTTATTGGTTTATCCCAAGGTTCCCGACAACACCTACTGGAGCTTCAAGCACGCTCTCCGGTTTGTCCGGAAAAAGAGCTCCATGCCCCCTCTGGGGCTGATCACCCTGGCCGCCATGTTTCCCCGGGAGATTAGCCTGAAGCTGGTGGACCTGAACATCGAAAAGCTCCGGAAAAAGGATCTGGAATGGGCGGACGCGGTGTTTGTCTCCGCCATGATTATCCAGAAGGATTCGTTTGAAGAGGTCGTCGCCCTGGCCAGGGCCGCGGGCAAGCCCGTAATTGCGGGAGGGCCCTACGCAGGCTCCAGCCATAAGGAAATCACCGGCGTGGACCATTTCGTCCTGGGCGAGGTGGAGAACTCCTTTCAGGGATTTTTGGAGGATTTCCAGGCGGGCGAGGCCAAACGGCTGTATCCGCCGCCGGAAAGGCCCTCTCTGGACCAGACTCCGGCGCCCCGGTTCGACCTGCTGAAAATGGACTCCTACGCGTCCATGAGCGTTCAGTACTCCCGAGGCTGCCCCTTCAACTGCGAGTTCTGCGACATCTGGAAGGTGTACGGCAATAAGCCCCGCCTGAAGCCTGCGGAAAGCATGATCCGGGAGTTGCAGACCCTCCACGACCAGGGTTGGCGCGGCCCGGTTTTTGTGGTGGACGACAATTTCATCGGCAACAAAAGGCGGGTCAAAACCGAGCTGCTGCCGGCCATGTTCCGGTGGCAAAAGGACCATAAATACCCCTTCCGCTTTTTCACCGAGGCCAGCATCAACCTGGCCGCCGACGACGCCCTGCTCCAGGGCATGGCCGCCGCCGGGTTCAACGAGGTGTTCATCGGCATTGAAACCCCTTCGGCCGAAGCCCTGGCCGAAACCGGAAAAACCCAAAACCTGAAATGCGACATGGCCCAGGCCGTCATGAAAATCCAGGAGTACGGCATCGAAGTCATGGCCGGATTCATCCTGGGATTTGACTCGGACACCGAGGATATCGTGGAGCGCCAGGCCGCCTTCATCCAGCAGACGGGCATTCCCCAGGCCATGGTGGGCATCCTCACGGCTTTGCCGGGCACGGAGCTGCACAGCCGGCTGGAGCGGGAGGGGCGTCTGCTCCGGGTGAGCGACGGCAACAACACCCACAACACGACAGCCAATTTCCGGACCAAGATGGACGCAGCAACCCTGGAACAAGCCTATACGAAATTATTGTCAATAATATACGATAAAAACTTGAAAAATTACTTCGATCGGTGCAGCAAGTTACTGGATAACGTTGGAGACCCTTCCCTTTCCATGCGGGAAGTGAAGTTCCGGGAAATCATGATGCTCCTCCGGTCCCTGGCCAGACAGCCTTTCACTCCCTATGGATATCAATACCTTAAGTTCATAACCACCCGATTTGTGAAGAATCGGAGGACCTTTTCCGAGGCGGTCAAATTTTCCATCGTGGGCCATCACTTTCACAAAATCACACGACAGATGGTAAAAGCCCAGGAGGCGGCCTGATTTTTTATTTATGACAATTCAAACCATTATATTTTGATATTTTTCTATTGCCAATCCCCCTGATCCCGTGGTAGATGCAGTCACGGAACTACATTGGGTCAAGGGTTTAAGGGTATTTATCATTTGGGTCATTGCTCCTTGCGGAGCGCCGATGCAGTTCCCCATTCTCTGAGGCGAGGCCGCCATTTGCACATTATTTTCACCGCGCCTCGGAGCGTTTCATGGTTCGCCCGGGAAAGGCCGCTTGCCGCCGCCTTTCCCGGGCTTTTTTAGGCCCCTAAAATCTTGCGCCGCCCGGTGCTTGATGCTATCCTGCCTTGCATCTTTTCATTTAACGGATCAGATTCCCGCTCATTTTTTTGAATAGGATACAGCGCCATGGAAGCCTTGAACACCATCGCCATTCTCATCAGCATGGCTGCGGCCCTTGCTTACATAAACCACCGTTTTTTGCGCATTCCCATGACCATCGGGCTCATGCTTCTGTCCCTGGCGGCGTCCCTGGCCCTGATTCTGCTGGAAGGCATGGGCCTGCCCGTCGCCCATTACGCGGATCAACTGGTGAGCGGGATCGACTTTTCCACGGTGCTGTTGAACGGCATGCTGGGCCTGCTGCTTTTCGCCGGCGCTTTGCACGTAAACCTGGACGACCTGGCCGCCCAGAAGCTGGAGGTGGCGGTTTTCGCCACCCTGGGAGTCCTGGCCTCCACATTCCTGGTGGGAGGCGCCTTTTATTATGCGGCCTCGTTTTTCCACATGGGCTTGCGTTTTGTGGACTGCCTGCTCTTCGGCGCCCTGATTTCGCCCACGGACCCCATTGCGGTCCTGGCGATCCTTAAAAAGGCGGGGGCGCCCAAAACCCTGGAAACCAAAATCGCCGGGGAATCCTTGTTTAACGACGGCATCGGCGTGGTGGTCTTTCTGGTGCTCTTGGAAATCGCCGCGGGAAGCGGGCATGTCTCCCCCGGCCATGTGCTGGCCCTGTTCGGAGAGGAGGTCCTGGGAGGAATCGCCCTGGGGCTGGTCGCCGGATACATCGCATTCAGGCTCCTTTCCTCCATCAACAATTACCAGGTGGAGGTGCTCATCACCCTGGCCCTGGTCCTGGGCGGATACGCCCTGGCCAACAAGCTGCACATCTCCGGGCCCATCGCCATGGTGGTCTCCGGCCTGCTCATCGGCAACCACGGCCGCCGCCTGGCCATGTCCGAAGAAACCGTGGACAACCTGGACACCTTCTGGGAGTTGATCGACGAAATATTGAACGCCCTCCTTTTTGTGCTCATCGGCCTGGAAGTGTTTATCCTCTCATTTCAGGGCGAATTCCTCATTGCCGGAATCCTGGCCGTCCCCCTGGTGCTCCTGGCCCGGTTCATCAGCGTGGGAGGCCCGGTCCTTGTCATGAAAAAATGGCGCCCTTTCGCCCCCAAAGCCATATCCATCATGACCTGGGGAGGCCTCCGGGGCGGCATTTCCGTGGCCCTGGCCCTGTCCCTGCCCAAGGAATGCAACCGGGAGCTGATCCTCACCATGACCTACGCCGTGGTGGTCTTCTCCATCCTCGTCCAGGGCCTGACCATCAAGCGTCTGGTCCAGTCGGGAAAATCCGCACCGCCGAAAGATTGACCCTGCCCCCCACAAATCCTTGGGCGTGACGGCGTTTCTTCGCTGACGGGCGCATTGCCGCCAAGGAATCTTGTACGGCTTTCCGCGTGAAGCCTATCCCCTTTCCTTTCAACCGGCCGGATAAAAAACTGGCTCTGATCCCCGCCCCTATGTTAAAATTTTATTTTGCATTCATTATGGGGATACACACACGCAGCTTGAGTTCTCCGGGACTTTTCACAGTGCGTTCAGACCCCTCTTTCGGAAAACTTCACAGGGTGATGCAATGCCTTTCGATTTCTACGGATCCGGGCCCTTGTACTGCCGGGCCTTATCGGGGATGAAACGAGCCAAAATGAATCCATGCCGCTTATTGCTTGTTTTTTTTCTTCTGACAGGCTGGATCATTCCGGGTGCGGCCTTAGGGGCGGAGGGCCCCGGCGTAGAAATCCTGACAATTGCCACGCCAGAGGGAGAAGCCGTCCTCACCAGCTATCTTAAAATGGTTTTTCAGGAACTGGAAAACCGGACCGGGGCGGCATACAGGATTGTGGAGTTGCCCAAAAAACGATGCCTCCTGGATGCCAATGCCGGCGTGTATGACGGACTTGCGGCCCGAATAGCAGGCCTGGAAAGGGCCGGGCATCCCAACCTCATTCAAATTAAGGCCTGCCACTACAGGGTGCAGCATATCATCTTCGCCGAAACATCGGAATTGGCCGGAATCGACAGCCTGGAATCGCTTCTGGAGGCCGCGGTGCAAAAAGGCTGGATGGTCGGATATCTGGAGGGCAGTAAAAAGGCGGCGGAGTTGTTGCAGCCCCTTCCCAACGCAAACAAAATCGCCTTGTCAATGCCGGAGCAGGCGTTTTTCATGCTCGGCGGCGGCCGGATTCAGGCCTACCTGGGAGGCCCGGGAATCGTCAACAAAGCGCTGTTGAAGGGCCTCCAGCAAAAGCATCCGTATTTACAGGCAATAGAGCCGCAGTTTGTGGTTTCCGAGTCCCCGCTATACCCCTACCTGCACAAACGCCATAAAGACCTGGCGCCTGTTTTGGAAGCAGCGCTCCATGCCATGGAAGCTGACGGAACCTTGAACAAGCTGCTCCAGGAGCTTGAATCCATGGCAACCCCGCCCCCCAAGGAGAATGACTTTTGAAATCCATCAGTAGGATCATTGCGGTCAGGCTGTGCGCCATCATTGTGATTCTGGGATTACTTACGGGAGGACTGTTCTCCTACTATCTGGTTCAGACCGACAAGCAGGCGTATGAGGAGAATATGGCCCGGCAGGCGGACTTCATCGCCGGAAAAATTGCGATTGATCTATGGACCTACAACGAGCCCGCCCTTGATTACATGGCCGCAGCCGCTTTTCAAATGTCTTATATAAAGGCATTGAAAATATGGGATGCATCAGGGCAATTCCATCTATCCTCAGGAAAGGAGCAGGCGCAGGGAACCCAAGTGCTCAGGCGTAATGTGGTCATGAAGAACGAGGTGATCGGCGCGGTGGAAGTGGCCTTTGCGCCTTTTGATTCCGGGCCCATATGGAAGCGCACCTTGATGACCGCGCTCACCATCCTGCTGCCGGTTTTGTTGTTTTCCATCTTGCAGGTCTTTCTGGTGGTGCGAACCCTTCTGTCCGATCCCATGGGAGATCTGCTCCAGGGCATTGAGGATATTGCGGACGGCGCCTATTCCAGGGATTTTTCCCCCGGCAAGGGCCTGGAAATGAAGGAAATCGCCAATTCCGTCAAGCATCTTTCCGGCAAACTGGCCCGGAGGGAGGCCGCCATCAGGGAAAGCGAAAAAAGGCTTCAGGAAAGCCTGGAAAAATACCGGACGCTATTCAACTCCTTTCCTTTGGGCATTACGGTTTCCGATTCTGAAGGGCGAATCATGGAAACCAACCAACAGGCGGAACAACTCCTGGGGGTGCCCAAACATGAGCACGAACAACGCTCCCTGGACGGAGAAAACTGGCGCATCATCCGGCCTGACAAAACCGACATGCCCCCCGAAGAATTTGCATCAGTCATTGCATTACGGGAAAAACGGCTGGTGAAAAACCAGGAATTAGGAATCCTGCGGGAAAAAGGGAACGTGGTGTGGCTCAATGTGACGGCGACGCCCTTACCTCTTGAGAACTATGGCGTGGTTGTGGCCTACTCCGATATCAGCGAAAAAAAACAACTCCAGGAAAACCTGCTGGCGCACAAAAACATCGTGTCCGCCACAACGGATTTCATCTCGCTGGTGGATCGCGGCTACAGATATGTGATTGTAAACGATTCGTACTTAACGCTGACTCAAAAAACCAGGGAAGAGCTTGTGGGCCGCACAGTGGCCGAGAACGTGGGCGAGGAGGTTTTTGAAAGCATTGTAAAGCCTCAAATCGATCGATGCCTGCGGGGCGAAAACGCACGGTACCAGGAATGGTTTGAGTTTGCCGGCGGGGGCCGCAGGTTCATGGACATCACCTACACGCCCCATAGGGAGCAAGGGAAGATCACAGGCGTCGCCGTTAACGGCAGGGACATCACCGAACTCAAGCGAACCCAGGATTCCATCCGGGAAAGCGAAGAAAAATTCTACAAGGCGTTCCACTCCAGCCCGGTCATCAAGTCCATCTCCACTCTGGAGGAAGGGAGGTTTTTGGATGCAAACCAGTTGTTCCTGGACATGCTGGAAATGGAAAGGGAGGACCTGATCGGCCAAAAGGCTGAAGACCTGGCACTCTGGCAGAACATGGACAGGGATTTGGTTATCAAGGAGTTAAAGCAAAAGGGTTACGCCCATAACCTTCCCGTGGACATCATAACCCGCAGCGGGAAGAGGGTTCCCGTTCTATGGTTTGGAGATGTGGTAAGGATTCAGGACCAGTCGTGCGTCATCGCCTCGGGCTTTGACCTGACCGAACTGAAAAAATCGGAAGATGCTCTGCGCGAAAGCGAGTCCTTTCTGAATATACTGCTCGACGCCATCCCGGTTCCTGTCTGCTACAAAAACAAGGAAGGTTTTTTTCTGGGTTTTAACAAAGCCTATTTGGATTTTTTCGGGCAAGATATTGAGCAACTTGCCGGCAAGACCGTTTTTGATCTCTATCCGCCTGATGCGGCGGAGCTTTTGCATCAAAAGGATATCGAGCTTTTTCGGGACGGGGGCATACAAATCCTCGAAATGCAAATCGCCACAGCCTTGGATGAACTGCGCGATATTGTTTTTTATCGGGCTGTGTTCAAAGACCGGACAGGAGAAACCGCGGGTCTGGTCGGCACCATTCTGGACATCACGGACCGCAAACAGGCCCAGGCTGAACGCAACAGGCTGGAAACCCGCCTGATGCAGGCCCAAAAAATGGAGTCCATCGGCACTCTTGCTGGAGGGATAGCCCATGATTTCAACAATATTCTCACTCCCATCGTCGGCATTTCAGAGATGATGCTGGAAGATATGACGCCTGACAGCCAGGACCGGGACAGCATCCTGGAGATCCACAAGGCAGGAAAACGGGGGAGCGACCTTGTCCGGCAAATCCTCGCTTTCAGCAGGCAGTCCGAGCACGAGATGATTCCCATACGCTTGCAAAAAGTGATCAAAGAGGCCCTCAAATTAAGCCGCTCCTCCATCCCGTCCAACATTGAAATCCTGCAGGACATCCAGCCGGATTGCGGACTGGTCAAGGCAGACCCCACTCAGATTCACCAGATTGCCATGAACCTGATCACCAACGCCTACCATGCCGTGGAAGAATCGGGAGGAATCATCAAGGTCAGCTTGAAAGAAAAGCCGCTGTTCGGCGATGACCTGAAAGAGCAGGACCTGTTGCCCGGATTTTATGCAGAGCTTACCGTTGCAGACAATGGATGCGGAATCGATCCGGCGATCCGGGATAAAATCTTCGACCCCTACTTCACCACCAAGGAAAAAGGCAAGGGGACCGGCCTGGGCTTGGCGGTCATCCATGGGATCGTAAAAGAGCACAAGGGAGGCGTCAGAATAGACAGCCAACCGGGCAAAGGCGCCGCCATCACCGTCAGCCTGCCCCTGCACAAAGACGCTGAAAAAGTCATAGAACAGCCGGAGCAGGAGCCCTGCCCCTTTGGAACCGAAAGGATCATGCTGGTGGATGACGAGGCCCCTGTGGCGAAAATCCAGGAGACAACCCTGACACGTTTGGGGTATCGGGTAACCACACGGATAGGCAGCAGGGAGGCGCTGCAAACCTTTCAACAGAATCCCCAGGCCTTTGACCTGGTCATGACGGACATGAATATGCCCCACATGACCGGAGATCAACTGGCTCTGGCCATTCTGGAAATTAGACCGGACATCCCAATCATCATCTGCACCGGCTATAGTGAAAAAATCTCCCCGGATCGGCTGGATGTGCTGGGCGTGAAAGGCCTGATCATGAAACCGGCCATCAAAAGGGAGGTGGCTCAAATGGTGCGCCGAGCTCTGGACGAAGCCAAGGTCTGATCAAAAAACCGGCTTGCCGGATCCCATCGCGGCGCCGACCATCCTTGTTCGGGAAAATTCTTAATTCGATATCCATAAAAACAGATTGACATCCCTCCCATCCGTCTTTATACTTTATTTCGATATATATCGAATCAAAATAAGGGGCGAAACACATGGACTTGCAGCAAAGCATCAACATCCTGAAAGCGCTGGCCGACCCCTCCCGGCTGAAAATCGTCAACGCCCTGCTTGAAAGGCCCCAATACGTGGAGGAGCTGGCCCAAAGGCTGGATTTGGCCGTGTCCACCACCTCCCATCATTTAAAGAAGCTGGAGGCCGCCGGATTGGCCGGCAAGGAAAAGGAGCAGTATTACGTGGTCTATTTCGTGCGGGAGGAGGTTTTTGACCTGAGCCTCCGGCATTTGGTCGGCTTTCGCAACCCGGAGGCGGGGGTGCAGGATCGGCGCTTACAGGATTACCGGAAAAAAATCATCGCGGCCTTTTTCGAAGGAGGCCGCCTGAAAAGGCTGCCCGCCCAATATAAAAAAAGGCTGGTTGTGCTGGAGGAACTGGCGAAACGGTTTAAGCCGGGAGTCACATACAGCGAGCCGGAGATCAACGCCCTGATCCAAAACGCCTATGAGGATCATTGCACGGTCCGCCGGGAAATGGCGGATAACGGAATTTTAGAACGGGAGGATGGGGTTTATTGGCTGCCTGATAGTCGGGAAGCGGCCTCCCCTGGAATTAGGAAAAGGAAAAAGAAAATGGACAAACGCAAAGCGCTGAAAAGAGAGTACATGGAGGCGTTCAGGGCGCCCGGAATATGCAAAATAACCAACACGGTCAACGGCAAGGTTTTTCTGGCCGGGAGCCTGAACGTGGAGGCCCTGGTCAGGCGCCATCAGTCGGAGTTGAAGCTGGGCTCCCATCGGAACGAAGAATTGCTGAAGGACTACAAGGAACTCGGGGCCGAGGCCTTCACCTTTGAAATTCTGGAGTCCATAGAGCAAAGCAAGGACGCCAATTTCGACTACGCCAAAGAGGTGGAGATCCTGTTGGACCTGTGGCTGGAAAAGCTCCAGCCGTACGGAGACAAGGGGTACAATCGGCCGCCCAAGACGCGGTAAACAAATGTTGTTTGACCTCAGGACGTGAGGCTGACGCCATATTCCCCCTGTTGTTTCTGCAACTCCTCCTTGAAAAATCAGATTAATCGCGGTATTGATATAGCATTATTTAAGATTTGAAAAATCAAACTCGGATCTGATTTATTGTTCAGGGAAAATGGGGAAAGCCTTATGTCCATGTCTCGTTCCAGGGTGTTCAAGCAAGTTCTATTTCCGATCACTATTGCCTTGATGGCGTCGTTTTTTTTCGCCTGCGCCAGCGGGACGAATTTCGGCCGTTCGGGCGCCAAGGCGCCCCCCCTCCAATACGACTATGGCCCTTTTTTGATGCAGGAAGGCTTTAAAGGAGAATACCCCTTTATTGCAACCTGGAAAGAGAATCCGGACCGGAACCTGGAAGGGTATGAAAGCATTTGCCAAAAACGGCTGGCGGAGATAGCCGCGGATCAGGGGCCGGAATCTCCTGGAATGGGCTACATGCTCATAGCCGGCAGCGCCGTGTGCGCTGAAATGCGCAACTGGGATGAAATGGAAGCCCGGCAGAACCGGTTTTTGGCCGTATTTGAAAAGCTCCTGGGGCCGGACAATCCGGACATGGCGCATTACTGGCATATAGCAGGAAAGAACTACGAGGCCGCCGCCGATTTTGAAAACATGATGGAGTGCTATAAAAAAGTCTGCGCTCTGTCGGAAAGCCGGAATGAAACTATCGAGGCCGCCTATGTGGAAGACGTTTTAACATTGGGGGACGCTCTCGTCCTGTTCGGCGGGTTTGAAGAGGCGGAAGAGTATTATCAAAAGGTTGTGAAGGCGCGAATAAAAATACTCGGTCCCAGAGACCGCGATGTTGCACGAGCCCTTTGCGCCTTGGGGGAGTCATACCTCCATTTGGCGGATTACGGCAGTGCGAAAAAATGTTTTGAGACGGCCTATAAAATAGAATTTCCGAAATATATCGGGTTAAATCAGATTGTAGCAAAGGCTTATGCGGGGTTGGCGGTTGTATACTTAAACACGGGGGAAAACGAATCGGCAAGGTATCATTCCGTCTTCGCCCTGACCAAACTGGATAAGGAATCCCCCGCCTATAAAGCCGCATATGTGAATTGCGCCTTATTTAACATCTCTCCCAAGGTTTTGGCGCGGGCTGAAATATACCAAAAAGGGTATATTGCCGCGTTAGACCTGCTCCCAAGCAAAAACAACCGGTTTTATGCGGCCAATCTATACAAACTGGGCGTCATACAGGTCCGGCTGGGCGAATTCAAAGAAGCGGAAAAAAACCTGACGGAAAGCGTTCGTATCTACGCAAGGCATTTGGGGGAAAATAACATCCATGCATGCACCGCCATGCTGGAATTGGCCAGACTGCACATAGCCGTCAACAAGCCTGACCAGGCGGAAGAGCTATTGGAGCGGGCGTCCGCCATCCTCAGTCAAAATTCAAAAATTGGGCTTCGGCTGCAAGGTGAAACACTTCTCCAAAAGGCGAATTTGGAGTTCCGGCAGGCAAAACACTCTGAAGCCGTCAATTCCTATAAAAAGTCGCTGGAGGTTTTGAAGTCTTTGTATGGAGAAGTCGAAGCGTTGACGGCCCTGACCCAAATTGGAGTGGCTTGGCAATATATGAGTGAAGGCAAATACGGGGAGGCCAGGCCGATCCTTGAGGACGCCCTGGAGATTTGCTCCCGGGAATTTGGACGGAAAAGCATTTTTTCGTGCTTTTTGACAACCCGTTTGGCGCTCCTGATCATGGCGGACGGCGATGCGGACAAAGCCATGGCCATGCTGGAAAAGGTGGTGGACATTGAAAAGGACAAACTAAGAGGGAAATCCCCCAACTTCGGAGACACCCTCCTAATCGTCGCTATCGGACACATGGAATTGGGGGAGTACGAACCGGCGGAGGAAAAGGCCCTACAGGCGCTGCAAATTTTAGAGTACAACTTGGGTGAATACCGTGAAAAAATTGGCGACGCCCAGGCGCTGCTGGCGGATATTTATTTTGCGACAGGACGCCTGCAGGAAGCTAAGGATCGCCAGGAAAAGGCGGTCGCCATTTATGAAATCGCCCTTTCCTCCGGTCACTATAATATAGGGGACGCATACAACAGCCTGGGCATTATCCAAGCCGCAACAGGCGACTATGAAAACGCCGTAGTCAGTTTTGAAAAAGCCCAATCCGTGATGGAAGGCGCCTTTGGCCCGGACCACCCCGAAACCGGAGTAATCTACAAAAACATGGCCATTTGCTACAAGGCCATGGGCGAGGACGAGCAGGCCCAAAGCTACTTTGACAAAGCAGCCGCCATTCAAGGAGAGATTGATCCCTCCAGCACGCCCGTCTTCACCTCGGGTTTAGGCAAATTTTGGAGGAATTGGGCCAGGGAGTAAACAATCCCGCAAATGCGGCGAGGAGACCTCACGGCTAAAGGCGGGGGGACCGCGCAATTACGGCCGACGCAGCAAGCGGCGCCTGATTTTGGCCAGGGAAGATGCAAAGACCGGTTGTCCGCCGCGAGCCGGAGCAATTTCTAAAGAGTGTGGCCCAGGCAAGGCTGTTTTTTGCCTGGGTCCGTAAGGACAAAAGGTGCGGCCTGGGAGAAATAGGAAATCGGGAACGACCGGCGAGCGAATGGCGTTTATTCAAGTTGAGCGTTTCTTGCGTCGAAAGGCCTACCCAATCCTTGAAACAGGTTTGATTTCAGATACTTTCGTATGCATTCCCACGCAAAGCATGGGAACGAGAAGTTGGGCATGTAAAGGTTGCACACGCAGAGCAGGCGCGGAGTCTGCATCGTTCCCCCCCCGGCCTTGGCTTGAAAGCGGCGCCCCGTTGGCCGTCATTCCCGTGGAGGAATTTTGGCGGGATGATTACGGCGGTTTGCAATCATCCTGAAAAAATTTTGAAAACGAGAACCCAGCCTTTTCAAAAAACGCCGGGAAGACGGATGCCCCTGGATTCCTGCGTTGGCAGGAATGACAGGCAATAGTAAAGCAAGTCCTGCTCCCTATGTATCGAATCAGGCATTGAGGCGGCGCCCCCTAACCCACCGCCTGGTATAATCAACAAAATCCCCTTGATAATCCAATGGAATCACGGTAATATTATGCCATTCATCCAACAATAATCCGTTTTGTTTAGTTTTTTTTATCCTCGATGCACTGGATATTAGGAGAAACGCCATGACGACCCATGGTATTGGATCGCGATTTGACAAGGTTCTTGGCTTGGCTTGTACGTTTATCTTGATTTGCGTGTTGGCTTCCTGTGCAGCCTCTGCGAGTAATCAAGCAGCGAAAGAAGAGGAAAAAACCTCCCTGGAAGAACTGGCGGAACAGGAGCCAGAGTGCCAAAAATCGCTGGAAAAAATCGCAAAGGAACAAGGACCGGAATCCGAGGACATGGCATATGCCTATCTTGCCTGCGCCGGAGTGTCCATGGCACGGGGCCGAATGGATGAAGTGGAGCAAAGGCGGGATAAGGCGATTGAAATTTTAACAAAGGCCTTTGGACCGGATGACAAAAGAATCGCCCGGTGCTGGGACTTTTCAGCTTCATTATTTGTGGAATGGAACAACATTGACAAAGCGGAGCAATGCTATCTCAACGCCATTGCCGTAAATAAAAATCGACTGGGATCCCATTCTAAGAAAGTCATAGAAGACCTTTCATTATTAGGCGGCATAATGATCGTTTATAACCGTCCCCAAAAAGCCCGGGATTATTATAAAGAGGCTCTGTCCTTGCAGGTTGACGTTCTGGGGCCTGAGCATGAAGAAATTTCCGGGACGTATTGTTCTTTGGGGTCCGCCTCTTCTTTGGCGTCCGACTATGTTGCATCCAAAACGTATTATGGCGAGGCGATAGCAATCGAAGAAGATGCGGGCCGGACGGATAGCCTCATCTACGGACGGGCCTTGACGGGCATTGCCAACGCCCAAAACAATTTGGGAGAGTATGAGCAGGCCAGAAAAAATTTTAAAAAAGGCCTTCCTTTGTTAAGGTCTGAAAAATTTGAATGGGGAGCAAACTATTGCCAATACGCCCTGATGACGCGCCAGGAGGAAGCCCTGCTGACTGCGGAAAATTTTTTGGCAAAAACATTACCTAATGAGACTAAAGACCTCGGGCTCCTGGAAGTTGCTGCGGCGGACCAAATGTGCACCATGGGCTTGATAAAACAATGGTTGGGCAAATACGGCGAATCGGAAAAATTCCATCAGCAAAGCCGGGAGATATACCGTCGTGTTTTCGGCCAGGGCAGCTTGAAAGAATGCAACGCTCTCCTTAGCCTGGCCAACCTGTACATTGAAACGCCGGACTACGACAATGCTCAAGAAGTCGTGGATGAGCTTTTCGCCATTTGCGAGAAAAATCCCCAGGTCAGTGCGGATATGTACGCCAAAGCCATGGAGCGCCAGTCCCGGCTATTGTATTCCCGAGGCGAGTTGGATAAGGCCATCGATTCGTACCTGAAGTTATTGGACTTCCAGGAAAGCCATTTTGGTCTGAACAGCATCTTTGCCGTGCAGGCCCAGCACTGGCTGGGAGGCGCCTATGTGGACAAGGGAGATTTTGCATCCGCCCTGCCCCTTATGATTCAAGCCATGAACGCCTATGAACAGTATTACGGCAAAAGCCATCCTGAAACCATTGCGGCTATGGAGTCCGTCGCCTTTTGCTGCCAGTCCCTCGGCAGGGAGGAAGAGGCCCGCAAGTATTATGAAAAGGCGAAATCCCTTAGGGAGGAGGCGGAGTTGTCCGAGTCCCATCCTTATATTTCCGGCAGGGAAGCGTTCTGGCGGGAAAAGGCCAGGGAGTAAACGACTCCGTTTGGAGCACATAGCGAGGAGACCTCGCAACTGCCGACAGGGCAAGCCCTGAGGCTACGGGCGCGGGAACCGCGCAACGACAGGCTGGGAGACCCGGCGACTACTGCGAGGAGACCTCGCAACTACGATAAAACGGTTTCGAACCGGGTTTTTCGCCCGCCTGACATTTACGATTTCTAACGCCTTTGTTGGTCGCACCTTGTGTTGCTAAAGCAACCCAGGCAGCAAACTGCGCTGCCTGGGCCACCCTCCAAAAGCAGGGCAAGCCCTGCCCCCTGCGCTTCCCGCCGAATTGCGGCTTTAGGAAGGCGCATCTCCTCAGCCGTCATTCCCGTGGAGGAATTTTGGCGGGATGATTACGGCGGTTTGCAATCATCATGACAAAATTCCGGAAACGGGAACCCAGCGTCCTTTATAAAAACGCCGGGAGAACGGATGCAACCCGAATTCATGAAAAACAGGGACTCTGGATTCCTGCGTTGGCAGGAATGACAGGATAAAGAGCAGGGCAAGCCCTGAGGCTACGGGCGCGGGGACCGCGCAACAACAGGCTGAGAGACCCGGCGACTACTGCGAGGAGACCTCGCAACTACGATAAAACGGTTTCGAACCGGGTTTTTCGCCCGCCTGACGTTTACGATTTCTATCATCTTTGCAGGTCGCACCTTGTGTTGCTAAGCAACCCAGGCAGCAAACCACGCTTCCTGGGCCACCCAAAGATGGGCGTGGGGACTGCGGCAGATTTTTTACAAAAAATTGATTTTATTTTACTTTTGAATAAGAGCAATTAAGATTCTTGGCAAATCGGACGGATTTTTTCCACTAAGTCTTGATAGCCAGCCTTAAATTGTTTATGAAACCAGAGTCAGCTATTTTTTCCCGAACTCATCCAGGATAGCGGTCCTACAGGTAATCCATGTCCTATCTTGTACTTGCTCGAAAATACAGGCCCCAGACCTTTGACGAGGTGGTGGCCCAGCCTCATGTTACCGAAACCCTGAAAAACGCCATTAATCAGGAACGGGTGGCCCACGCCCTGTGCCTTTCCGGCCCTCGCGGCACGGGCAAGACCACGGTGGCGCGCATTCTGGCCAAGGCCATGAATTGCGTGAACGGCCCCACGCCCGAGCCCTGCGGCGTTTGCGCTTCGTGCAAGGAAATCGCAGCCAGCAACGCGGTGGACGTGTTTGAAATCGACGGGGCGTCCAACAACAGCGTGGAGCAGGTCCGGGAGCTTCGGGAAAACGTGCAGTACGCCCCGGCTTTGGGCAACTACAAGGTGTACATCATCGACGAAGTGCACATGCTCTCCCAGGCCGCCTTCAACGCGCTCTTGAAAACCCTGGAGGAGCCGCCGCCCCACGTGATGTTCATCCTGGCCACCACGGAAAGCCATAAGATTCCGGTGACCATCCTTTCCAGGTGCCAGCGCTACGATTTCAAGCGTATCAGCCTGGACGACATTGTGGGGCATCTGGCCAAACTGGCGGGGCTGGAAAACTTCACCATCGAGGAGCAAAGCTTGTGGGCCGTAGCCCGGCGCTCCGGCGGCTGCATGCGCGATGCGTTGAGCCTTTTGGATCAGGTCATGGCTTATTCCACGGGCGAAGCGTCCTTTGAAAAGGTTCTGGACATTTTGGGCGTGGCCGGACGCAAGTCCTTGTTCGCCCTGGCCCAGGCTCTTTTAGACCGGGACGTCCCGGCCTGCCTCACCGCCGTGGACCAACTTTACGCCAGGGGATACGACCTGAAGCAGGTCATGGCCGACCTGTTGGACCACCTGCGGAATCTCACCGTGGTGAAAACGGTCCGGGATCCCGGCCTGCTCCTGGACATTCCTCCCGGCGAGATCCAGGCCATGCAGGAGCAGGTCGCCAATGCGTCTCCTGCTTTTGTGAATCAGGTCCTGAGCCTGCTTTTTAAAGAAGAGGCCGCGGTCAGGCTGTCGCCCCAGCCCAGGCTCGCCCTGGAAGTGGCTCTGATCCGCATTTGCGAAATCACCCCGGCCGTCGCCATAGACTCTTTAGTCGCCGCCTTGGAGGTTCTGGCCTCTCAGCCGGCGTCCAAAGACCAGATTATAAATATCGGCCCGGCATCCGGCCCGGCGCCCGCCCTGCCGGAGTCCGGCGGTGGAAGCGCGCCTCCTGCGCCGGAAGAGACAACGGCTTCCGCAGCGGAAGCGGCGCCTCAACACGAGGAATCCACTCCTGTCGCCGCGTCTGACCCTCAGACCGAACCGGAGCCGCAGGAAGCACTTGCACCTGAGCCGGAGCCCGAACCCGAACCGGAGCCGCCGGCGGAGCCTGAAAAGGAAGTTACACCGGAACCGGAACCCGAGCCCGAACCGCCGGAGGAGGAGCCCCAGGCGGCGCCGGAACCCGAACCGCAAGCTCCTGTGGAGAGCGCCCCGCCGGAGCCTGAAGAGGAATCCATTCCCGAGCAGGCTGCCGACTCGGATGCTTATCAGTCGGACGACGAGTCGCCTTATTATCCTGAGCCGGATCCCACATACGCTGCGGCCGACTCCGAGCCCATTATCCCGGACATGGAGCCGGACTACGGTCCTCCCCAATATGAAACCCGGGAGGTTCAACCGGACGTCGTCCAGGAGGCTGCAACGCCTGAAGAACCGGCTGCACCGGCCCCGGAGCCTGAAGAGGACGAGCCGGAGCCGCCGCCGTTTGAAGGAGATCCGTGGGAGGCTTTTTCCAAGGATGTGCAGGAAAAAAGCATTATGCTGGGCCTCACCCTTGAAAAATGCCGTTTAAAGGAATATGAAAAAGGCCGCTTCGTCCTGGAAACCGACGGCGCGCCTTTTTCGCGGGATCAGTTGAACACCCCGGAAAATCAGACGATTCTCACGGGCGTATGCAAAAGCCTCTTCGGCCGCAAGGTGCAATTCGTCATCGAAGAGCCCAGCGAGGAAAACCGGACCGCCCCGGTCATGAACCAGGCGGAAAAGCGCCGGGAACTGGAGCAGGAGGCGTTGAACCACCCCCTGGTGGAGGAAGCGGTGCGGATTTTCGGCGGCAAGGTTGTAGAAATTCGTCAAATGGAATAATATAGGAACCTGGTTCCAAAAAACCGGGAGCCAAAATAATACGCAGTAAACGGGGCGCCGGGCTTTGCTTGGCGCCAGCATTATTTGCACAAGGAGGAATGCATGAAAAAGGGAATGGGCAACATCATGAAGCAGGCTCAAAAGCTCCAGAACCAGATGGCCAAACTCCAGGAGGAACTGGGGGACAAGACCGTGGAAGCCTCCGCGGGCGGCGGCATGGTCAAGGTGGTTGTGAACGGCAAGCAGCAGGTTCTGTCCATTGAGATCGAGAAGGAAGTGGTTGACCCTGAAGACGTGGAAATGCTCCAGGACATGGTTTTGGCGGCCGTTAACGAAGGCCTGAACAAAAGCCAGGACATGGTGCAAGGCGAAATGGGCAAGCTCACGGGCGGCATGAACATTCCCGGCCTGTTCTAATTTTTTTATGAGGTTTTTCCTTTCATGTCCTTTTACCCTCCCAGCCTGGTCAATCTGATCAAACAGCTTTCCAAGCTGCCTGGAATCGGAGAGAAAACCGCCGAACGCCTGGCCCTCCATATTTTAAGAGGATCGGTCAAGGACGCCCAGGCTTTGGCTGAGTCCATATCCGAAGCCAAGGAAACGGTCCGGCTGTGCTCGGTCTGCTACGGCCTGGCCGACTCGGATCCGTGCCACATCTGCCGGGACGCGACCCGGGATCAGGATGTGGTCTGCGTGGTGGAGCAAGGCACGGACATGGTGGCCCTGGAAAAATCCGGGGCGTTCAAGGGGCGGTATCACGTCTTGCAGGGGTGTTTGTCGCCCATGAACGGCGTGGGGCCGGACAACCTGCGCATCCGCGAGCTTGTGGAGAGATTGAAAAAGGAAAAAATCAAGGAAGTGGTTGTGGCCACAGGCACCAGCGTGGAGGGGGAATCCACAGCCAATTATTTGCGCCAGGTCCTCGAGGGCTCGGGCGTAAAAATCACTCGCATAGCCTCGGGCGTTCCCATCGGGGGCGACCTGAAATACACAGACGCTCTGACGCTTAAAAGGGCCTTGGACTCCCGGCACTGCCTATAAGCCGGGTGGAATATTATTTTGGATCGGAATTGAAAGAACTCAAATCTTCAGACATTTTTGAATGCACCATGTGCGGCAAATGCTGCCAAGGCTACGGCGGCACATACGTAACGGAAACGGACATCCAGGCCATCGCCGAGTTCATCGGCAAATCGCCTGAGACGGTCAGGGCGGAATACTGCCAACTCTCCGGAGGAAAGCCGGTCCTGGCTCAAGGAGAAGACGGCAAATGCATCTTCTTTACGGACAAATGCTCCATCCACCCGGTCAAACCCAAAATGTGCCGCAAATGGCCATTCCTGGAAGCCGTCCTTAGGGACGAAAAAAACTGGGAGCGCATGGCCTCCTGCTGCCCCGGCTGCAAGACCGACGTGCCCATCGAACACGTCAAAGCCGTCATCCAGGCCCTCCTGAACGGCGAGATTCAAGACGAAGGGTGATGCCCCCGGTTTTAGGGCGTTCGCTGGAATATCTCCCGGCCAAACCGAACCTCCCAGGGAGCCCATTGGTCCTGCAGAGACAAAATCTCCGAGGCCAGCCGCGGCATGCAATGCCGGGGGCCGCAAGGCCAATAAGGGCGGCCGCTGAGGCTTGTTGAAACCGGGATTGCCCGGCGGCGGATAATGATTATCCACGCCCTGGTTTGATTGATTATGATAATACCTTCCGTCCGTTCAGCTTAACAGGAATCCCAACACATAGAAGGTCGAAAACCATGTTGCTTCGCAACCCTGGCAAAAAACCGCCTTGCCAGGGCTACCCAAAAACTGCGACGCTGGACTCCCAACAAAAAACGCTCTGGAATGACCGGTGGAGGAGCCCTTGGGAATGACTGCCCTATTCTCCCCTGATTTTGCGCGAAGCGCCATTTAAAAGGTTTTGCCCCGCTTTTTCAAAAGCGGGCCGCCGGAGGCTCCTGTTTTTCAGTCCGCCGCCGGAGGCTGCTGATTTCTAATTGGGCGGTTCGGCGGTGAATATTTTAGGTTGACTTTTTTGGGAAGTTTTGGTGTATTCCCAACATAATCGGCAAGACAGAAGTCTTTCCACCCCCCCGAAACATCGGGGGCGGCAGCGACACATACATAAATAACGGTCATGAAGGCCAATCCTTTTTGCAAAAAGGGGTTGGCTTTTTTTTGTTTATACGGCGTTTGCTTTATTTTCATAGCAGTATACTTAACCAAACCACTTACTTTTTAAGGAGCGAGAACATGAAGAAAATTTGCTTGCTGAGCGCATTGGCCCTGGTCTGTTTGTTTTGCGGTTCCACCTACGCCCATTACGGCATGGTGATTCCGTCCGACAACATGGTCATGGAAGATGACAACCGCACCATCACCCTGGATCTGTCCTTCTCCCATCCCATGGAACTGATCGGCATGGAACTGGTCGCCCCCAAGTCGTTCACCGTGGCTCATGAAGGCAAAACCACGGACCTGGCCAAAAGCCTGAAAGCCTCCAAGGTTATGGACCAACCCGCATGGAAAGCCGAATACCAGATCAAGCGGCCCGGCGCCTACGCTTTCGTTATGGAGCCTGTTCCCTACTGGGAGCCTGCCGAAGACTGCTTTATCATCCATTACACCAAGACCGTTGTGGCTGCTTTCGGCGATGACGAAGGCTGGGACGATGAACTGGGCCTCAAGACGGAAATCGTGCCTTTGGCCAAGCCTTTCGCCCAATACAAGGGCAACGTGTTCCAAGGCGTCGTGAAACTGGACGGCAAGGCCGTGCCTTACGCGGAAGTGGAAGTGGAATACTACAACAAGGACGGCAAAAAGGAAGCTCCCACGGACTATATGGTCACCCAGACCATCAAGGCTGACGGCAACGGCGTGTTCACCTACGCCGCTCCTTTCGCCGGCTGGTGGGGATTTGCAGCGCTCAACACCGCGGACTATCAACTGAAGTTTGAAGGCCAGGATAAGGATGTGGAACTGGGCGCCGTCATCTGGGTGAAGTTTGAAGATTTTTAATCAAACAAGACTTTTGCATTGATTTGAAAGACCCGGGAAGGTAAACAACCTTCCTGGGTCTAACTATTTAAAAGAGGAATCATGCATATTTCCGAAGGAGTTTTGTCCGGCCCGGTTTTGGCGGCCGGAGCGGCCGTCGCCATAGCCGGAACCGCATACGGATTGAAAAAGCTGGATTTTGAAAAAATCCCCCGGGCGGCGGTTTTGTCAGCGGGTTTTTTTGTGGCCTCCCTGGTGCACGTTCCCATCGGCGTATCCAGCGCGCACCTGATTTTAAACGGCATCCTGGGCCTGCTGCTGGGGTGGGCGGCCTTTCCCGTCATCGCGGTGGCTCTCATGCTGCAGGCCGTGCTGTTCCAGTTCGGCGGAATCACCACTCTGGGCGTCAACACGGTCGTCATGGCGGCGCCCGCTGTATTTTGCTACCTGGTTTTCGGCAAGATCGTAGCTAAAGGCGGCCCCATGGGTATGGCCGGAGCCTTCGCATGCGGTTTTTTCTCCGTGCTTTTATCCGGCGTGCTGGTGGCTTTGGCGCTGTTTTTGACGGAGGAAAACTTCTTCGAAGTCGCCGCAGCGGTTTTAGGCGCCCACATCGTGATTATGATTACGGAGGGCGTGTTTTCGGTTATCTGCATTGAATTCTTACGAAAAGTACAGCCGGGCATGCTTCCCGGCGCCCAATAACGGAAGGCGCTATCATGAAAAAACTGTTTGCAGGCCTGGGAATTTTCCTCATGCTGACGGGCATGGCATACGCTCATAAGGTAAATATTTTCGCCTGGGTGGAAGGCGATACGGTCTTTACTGAAAGCAAATTCTCCGGCGGAAAAATGGTGAAAAACGGCAAAGTCCTTGTCTATGACGAGGATAAAAACCTGCTTCTGGAAGGCATTACCAACGACGCGGGCGAGTTTTCCTTTAAAATTCCGCAAAAAACCGCCCTGGTGATCGAACTGGACGCCACCATGGGTCATGCGGCGACCTGGACGGTTTCAAAGGACGAAATCCTGGAAGCCATGGGAGACGAACCTGTCGCCGCTGCCAATGAGGAGCCCGTCCAAGAGGACGCCGCCCAGCCGGCTGTGCGGACGGCCGCCGTCTCTCCCGCTCAGGCGGCGCCGGGCGCCAGTTCGAAGGAAATCCAGGCTATCGTGGAAAAGGCTTTGGACAAGAAGCTCAAGCCCATCACCCGTTTGCTGGTGGAAGCGCAGGAAAGGGAAACCGAACCCCAGGCCTCGGACGTCTTTGGGGGAATCGGCTATATTCTTGGGCTGGCGGGCGTAGCGGCGTATTTCCATTATCGCCGGAAGATCAAGGAGCTGGAAAAGGCTTGATAGCGGAAACCTTTGCATTCGGCGAATCCCCCGTGCATCGCCTTGACCCGCGGGTACGAGTGATTGTAGGGACCTTGTTCGCGGTGGTTGCGGCCCTGGCGGACCGGTTCGACGTATTGGGCGCCGCCTTGGGTCTGGCGGCCCTCATGACCCTGGCGGCTCGGCTTCAGCCCCTGGCCGTGTTAAAGCGTCTGGCTTTGGTGAACGGGCTGGTGCTGTTTTTATGGGTGGTCCTGCCGTTCACGTATAATGGAACGCCGTGGTTTCACCTGGGGCCGTTGGCTGCGGCCAAGGAGGGAGTCCGGCTCTGCGCGATCATCACGCTGAAATCCAACGCCATTGTTCTGTGGTCCATCGTATTTTTCTCCACCATGCCCGTGGCGACTTTGGGCCACGCCATGAACCGGTTGAAAATGCCGGTCAAGCTCACGGCCCTGCTGCTTTTGACCTATAGGTACATCTTTGTGCTGGAAGCGGAATTGAACCAACTGGTGCGCGCCGCCAGGATCAGGAGTTTTTCTCCGGGAACCAACCTCCACACCTACCGGACATACGCCTATCTTGTGGGCATGCTCATGGTCAGGGCGGCGGAACGGGGCGAGCGCGTGCATCAGGCCATGGTCTGCCGGGGCTTTTCCGGCAAGTTCTATTGCCTGGATGAAATGGAGTTCACCTTTCGGGACGCGGCCTGGGGCGGTTTTCTGGTTTTGGTTATTTTTTTTCTGGCAATCTGGCAATGGACATTGTAGGACAATGGCCTGTTGAAACGCGCCGGCTCAAACCGGTTAACCCTGACGGGCCACGGTAATGGAATCACATCCCCATATATTTGAAATCAAGGACATTTCTTTCAGCTATCCGGTCGGCAAGACCGTGTTGGAGAATTTTTCGTTTCATCTCCATTACGGCCAAAAGGCGGGACTCATCGGCCATAACGGAAGCGGAAAAACCACCCTGCTCCATTTGCTCATGGGGCTATTGACGCCCACCGCCGGCAGCATCCGCATCCTTGGGGAGAAAATGGAGTCGGAAAAGGACTTCAAAAAAATGCGGCCCAAACTGGGTTTCGTGTTTCAAAACGCGGACGATCAGTTGTTTTCCCCCACGGTTCTGGAAGACGTGGCTTTCGGCCCCTTGAACCTGGGCAAGTCCCCCAAGGAGGCCAAGGAAATCGCCTTGCAAACCCTGGAAAGCCTGGACCTGAAGGGGTTTGAAAAACGCATATCCTACAAGCTCTCCGGCGGCGAAAAAAAGCTGGTCTCCATTGCCACGGTCCTGGCCATGGACCCGGAGGTGCTGCTTTTGGACGAGCCCACCACCGGCCTGGACATGGACACGCGCGAGCACATCATTCAGATTCTGAACAATCTGGACAAATCCTTTTTAATCGTCTCCCACGAGTACGATTTTCTGGCCCGCACCACCCGGGATTTTTTCGGCATGCAAAAGGGCAAAATCATGTATTACGGCGATTCCTCGGCCCTGCACACCCACACCCACATCCATCCCTTGGGAAAAACGCCTCACAGGCACAACGGGATCGCGGCTCAGGAGCACCCCCACGACGGACACGACCACGCCCACGAAGGGCATGTGCACACCCACGAAGACGACCAATAGCCGGACTTTTTATTGACGCCTGAAAAGGCCATGGTACAATGCGGGCGTCATGGCAAAACAATCCCGTACAATCCGCAATTACCTGTTAATGGGGCTGCTTGTTTTAGGAGCGCTGGAGATTTGCGCCCGCATCCTGCTTGTGGCCGCCGCTTCCCTGGGGCCGGCCTTGTTCGCAGAAAACATCCATTGCAGGCATGACCCCATATTGGGATGGTCCAACATTCCCGGAATCGTCATCCCCGACATGTACGGGCCGGGCAAGGACCTTACCATCAACAACCAGGGCTTTCGCGCAAAGCGCGACTTCGCCCGCAAGGCGCCGGACGGAAAAACCCGCGTCGTCTGCGTGGGGGACTCCTTCACCCTGGGCTACGGGGTCGGGGACGACGAATCGTTCTGCGCCAGACTGGAAGAGTCCTGGCCCAGCCTGGAAGTCATGAACATGGGCCAGGGGGGATACGGCCTGGACCAGATGCATCTCTGGCATCGCAAGGAATGGTCCAATTTCGACTATGACCTGCTTGTGGTCTGCTTTATTGACGCGGACATCAGCCGCATGAACGCGGACCGGTTCGATATTTATCCCAAGCCGTGGATGCGGGTGGAAGACGGCCGCCTGCACACCATGAACACCCCTGCGCCCGACCCGTATCCGGGTTTTTGGAGCAAGACGGCCTGGTGGTCCGGCCTGGGGCTTGTACAGGCTGCGGGGAAGGCGCGTGAAATTTTAATCCGGCGGGAAAAGGCGGAAGGCGTCTATCGAACCCAGAGGGACCTGCTTGTAACGGTCATGGCCGTATTCCGGGAGATGCAGGCCATGGCCCAGTCTAAAGGAGCGCCTATGGCTATAGTGCGATTGCCGACGGCGGGCGGGATGAAGGCCGACCTTCCCTTTTTCAGCATCATGAACAGGGAGCTTGAGGCGGCAGGCTATCACTACTTTGATTTTACAAACCACTTCCGCCAATTGCCTCCGGGCGAAGCCCGCAGGATGTTCATCGACTCAAAGACTGCGCCCAAGGAACTGCTTCGCTATAAAAGCATGGGCGCCCACTACAGCCCATACGGCCACGCCGTGACCGCAAAATGGATGCAGGAAGTATTAAGAAAGCTGCAGTCCAGCCCGGCGACCGCCAAAGAGTAACATTGACAGGAAAAGCTCAGCGGCGCCAGACCAAGTTCAAGCAAATTGGAGTAATGAAGCAATGCCGCCGCGTCCCTCCTGCTGGCTCCATGTGTCCGCGCATTGCGCGGCCAAGGCAGGCACGGGGGCCTGCCGCTACAAATCAAATTCAATCTCAGTGACAAATGCCGCCCCAGCCGCGGCATGCAATGCTGATAGAATAGGATCTTAGGGTGGCGCTGGCAGCGTAGTTTGCTGCCAGTGTTGCGAAGCAACAGTAGGCGCGGCCCGAATAAATTATAGAAATTGGGACTGTTCGGCGGACGCATTAAGTTGATTGAATTACGACTTTTGTTTGGTTTTGGACAACTTTTCCATTCGCATGGCATCGGTGGATTCTATCAACCGAGGGGTCGAACCAAATGCGCTATCGCGCCCCGGCAGGATACTGCCCTGCCGCGGCCACCCAATATCTTCGGCGGTTTATTGTTGCATCGCCGATGCCCGAAACAGCTTTGATTTCAAAATGTTAAATATTCATTCCCACGCGAAGCATGGGAACGAGAAGCCTGGTAGGCAGAGACTGCACTGTTTAGGCCGGACAATGCTCGTGAATGAAGTCGCCGCCTTTGGCGAGAAGGCCGTGGATTCTTTTTGAAAACGGCGCCAGGGCTTGCAGCACATGGACGTAGCTGCGATAGGGCTTGAAGGTCACGTCCACCCCGGCCATTTGCGCTCTTTCCGCCAACTCCTCTGCTTGTCTGCACAAAGGCTCGTATTTCCCCACGGTCACAAACAGGGGCGGCAGGCCTTGAAAGTCTCCGAAGACTGGCGAGACAAAGGGATGGGCCGGGTCGCACTGCCCCACGTACATATGGGACATGAAATGGCAAAACCAGTCCGCAATGTCGGTGCGTTTGGTAAAAGGAGCCTTGAAATGCAGATCATTGTCCGCCAGGTTCACCCAAGGGCTCATCAAATAAGCGCAGGACGGCAGGGGCTTTCCCATGGCCTTGAGAGCCAGAAGCAGAGCTGCGGTCAGGCCGCCGCCGGCGGAATCTCCGGCCAGGGCGATGCATTGGGGGTCGATCCCCTGATCCAGCATGGCCAGGTACACAGCGTAGACGTCTTCCAGAGCCGCGGGAAAAGGATGCTCGGGCGCCCGGCGGTAGTCGGGCAGGACGCATTCGGCCTTGGCGATTTTGGATAGATAGGCGGCCAAGGATTTATGGGTGCGGCGGGATCCCACCATATAGCCTCCGCCGTGAAGGTACAGAATTTTGCGGCCTTTGGCGTCTCCATGCCCCGAGATATAACTGGCCGGGACGCCCGCGGGGGCGAAGGGCCGGACCTGGGTTCCTGCAGGCAGGTTAAGTAGTGCACTGCCGCTTTCCAATCCTATCCGGTGAAACGAAATATTGACGGGATGTGTGCTGAAAAGAACTCTGCCCAGCGGGCCGGGCTTGCCATGGATGGGATGATCTTGCATTTTTCCTCCGAGTCGTACAGGCGGGAATCAATGGCCTGCGATTGGGATCTATAGCACATCGGAGGCGTTAACGCAACGCGTCATTTCATCGGACGGTTAATGAATTTCAATCTGCTTAATAGCCCGGATGCGCTCCAGAACCGGGGGGTGGGAATAAGCAAGAAACACATAAAAGGGATGAGGCCACAGGTTGCTCAGGTTATCCCGGGACAGCTTTTTCAAGGCATTGATCATGGCCTGGGGATCGCCCGTGGTGGTCACGGAAAAGCGGTCGGCTTCGTATTCGTTCTTGCGGGAAAGCATGCCAAGGCCCAGGCCCAGGATGGTTTCCACCGGCGTATACAAAAGCCCGAAAAAAAGCAGCCCGGCGTAAACCGAGGCCTGTTCCATAAAAAAAGCGTCAAACAATCCTTGCCGGGAGATGAACAGGGACAGAAGGTAAAACATGAGCCCCAGGTGCAGAATGCTGATGACCATGTTGGTCAGGATGTGCTTCTTCTTGTAATGCCCCACCTCGTGGGCCACCACGGCCACCAGTTCCGGGATGGTGTGCTTTTCTATGAGGGTGTCGAACAGGGCGATGCGCCGCCTTTTTCCAAATCCCGCAAAAAAGGCGTTGGACTTGGACGAACGCTTGGAGCCGTCCATCATGAACAGATTTTCCAAGGGAAAGTCCACGCTATCGGTATAATCCAGCACCGCCTGCTTGAGCTCCTGGTTTTCCAAGGGCAGGAACTTGTTGAACAAAGGCATGATCCACGTGGGCGCGACCATTTGGATGAACAGGATGAACACCGTCACCCCGGCCCAGCAATACAGCCAGGCGTTGGGGCCTGCATGGCCCAAAAAATACAGGATGCCGCCTATAATGGGCCCGCCTAATATGCAGGCCAGGGCGGCGATTTTGATTCGATCCAGGATGAACGTCTTGAGGGTGGTTTTGTTGAATCCGAAGCGTTCTTCGATCACAAAGGTGGAGTACAAGGAAAACCCTGTGGATACCATATTGCTCAGCGCCGCCAGAAAAGCGAAATAGGCAAGCCCCGTAAGGGTCGGCCCAAAGCCCAGGCCCCGGGCCAAGGCGTCCACAAAATTGAATCCGCCTGCAAACCAGAAAACAAGCAAAACAGCCAATAAAACGGTGGAGGAAACCAAGCCCAGCCGGGTGGTCGCCGCCAGATATTGCTGGGACTTGGCGTAACGGTCCTTATCCCAGACGTCGGCGAATTCCTCGGGCAGTTCGTCCCGGATGTTTTTCAGGTTCAACACGCCGGCCGCGGCGCCCAGGGCGTAGTCCAGCAATACGAAAATCAATATGATCCAGGCGTAGGAGTTCAACACTTTTCCACAATTTTTAAATTTAGCGTTAACAAATTCTCGGAAGCTGCTCGCCGGTGAGCATGTCCACCATGCGGGCGCCGCCGATGGCCGTCTGCATAACCACCTGCCCCGGATGATCGGCGACCACCTCGCCTATGAAGCGGGCCTTCTTGCCGTGGACGTCTTGTTTGCACGCTTCCAGGGCGGCCTCGGCCTGCTCCGGCGGGACGATTGCCAGGAGCTTGCCTTCGTTGGCCACGTACAGGGGGTCCAGGCCCAACAGATCGCACACGCCCATGACGGACTGATCCACGGGCAGGTCTTTTTCCCGGATTTTCATGCCGATGTTGGATTTTTTGGCGATTTCGCACAGGGTGGTCCCCACCCCGCCGCGCGTGGGGTCCCGCAGCACGTGGATGCCGGGGGCGGCCTTAAGCATGGCGGCGGTCATTGTATTGAGGGCCGCCGAATCGCTTTGAATGGGCGCGTCAAACTCCAGGGATTCCCTTTGCGTGAGGATGGTCACGCCGTGGTCGGCCATGTTTCCGCTCAGGATGATCCGGTCTCCGGGCTTGGCCAGGGAGGCGCTGAGGTTTATTTCGTCCGGAATAAAGCCGAAGCCCGAGGTGTTGATGAAAATCTTGTCGCAGGCGCCTTTGGGAACCACCTTGGTGTCCCCGGTGACGATCCTGACTCCGGCGGCCGCAGCGGCCTTTGCCATGGACGCCACGATTATCTTGAGCTGGGAAATTTCAAAGCCTTCTTCGATGATCAGGCCCACGCTCAGGTACTGGGGCACGCCGCCGCACATGGCCACGTCGTTCACCGTGCCGTGGACGGCCAGATCGCCGATATTGCCGCCGGGGAAGAAAATGGGGTCCACCACAAAGGTGTCGGTGGAAAAGGCCAGCCTGCCCTGGTTGACCGGTATGATGGCGCCGTCTTCCTGGGCTTCCAGGATGGCGTTGTCAAAGGCGGGCATTAAGATGCTGTTGATCAGTTCGTTGGAAAGTTTGCCGCCGCTTCCATGGTCCAAAAGGATGCTTTGATCTTTCATGGTGTTCTTTCTTTGGTCGACAAGTTTAACCGTCAATAATATGGGCCGTACGTAGTTCGCCGCGGGAGGATCAATAGACCTTGGTGATCGCCCCGTGGTACCGGTAATACGCCGCGCATGTGCCTTCGGAGGACACCATGCACGGGCCCAAAGGGTCTGTGGGAGTGCATTCGATCTTGTATTTCGGGCATTGGGGGGGGATTTTTTTGCCGGTCAGAATGGCGCCGCAGATGCAGCCTTTGGGAGCGGCCGACCGGGCCGGAGGCAGTTCAAAGGCCTTGGACGCGTCAAAGCGTTCATACTCCTCCCGGATGGACAAACCGCTTCCGGGTATGACGCCCAATCCCCTCCAGGAGGCGTCCACCCTATCGAAAACCTGCTCCATAACCTCTCGGGCTTTTTTATTGCCTACCGGGGAGACGGCCCTGGAATAGGTGTTTTCCAGTTTGGACTCTCCGGCTTCCTTTTGCTGCACCAAGGTGAGGATGGAGGCCAGAATATCGTTGGGTTCAAACCCGGCGATGGCGCAGGGGATGGAAAACTTCTCCACCAGGGGCAGGTAGGCGTCAGCGCCGATAATCACGGAAACGTGCCCGGGCATCATAAAGCCGTCAATGACCGTATCCATGGACATCAAGGCGTCCAGGGCCGGGGGCACGGTTTTGTGAGCTGAGTATATGAAAAAATTCTTCAAACCTTGCCTGTCGGCTTCCAGGATGCAGGCGCCCACGGTCGGCGCCGTGGTTTCAAATCCCACGCCGCAAAAAACGATTTTCTTTTTAGGATTCTGGGCGGCCAGGGTCAGGGCGTCAAAGGCGGAATACACCACTTTCACCTTACGGCCCTGGGCGCGCTGCTTTTGCAGGGAGGACTGGGTGCCGGGCACCCGCATTAAATCGCCGAAAGTGGCCAGAATGACGTTTTTCTTCCTTGCAAGCTGGATGAAGTCGTCGATTTCCTTTTGATCGGTGACGCAGACCGGGCAGCCGGGGCCGGAAACCAAGGTGATGTCTTCGGGCAGCATGTCGCGAATGCCGTTGCGGAATATGGATACCGTATGGGTTCCGCAGACCTCCATAATTCGCATGGGGCTCTGGCAGGACTCCGCAATGAGGCCGGACAAGGTTTTTGCTACTTCAGGATCCCTAAATGAATCCAGGTTTTGATAAGACATGGCTCCCCCTTATTTGAATCATCCAGCCAAAGAAATGTGACGTCTATGGTATCAGGTTATGGATGCGGCGGCAACCATGGCCTGGCCCAGGCTGAGGCCTCCGTCATTGACCGGACAAATCTTATGAGTAAAAACTTTAAAGCCCCGGCTTTCCAACTCCCGGATCAGGCCGCTTAGCAGCAGGGCGTTCTGGAACGAACCTCCTGACAGGGCGACCTGACGAACGCCGGTTTGCGTCCGCAGGACTTGGCAGACATGGGCGAAGGCTTGAATCAAACTGGCATGAAATCGTCCGGCGACTTCGGCGGTCGGCCTGCCTTTTTCCACGTCCAAAGCCGCCCCCCGAATGATGGGAGCGGTTAATATTTCCATGGGATCCTCGCCAGTTACGGCCCATTCATAAGGCTTGTCCGCCCGAGGGTCGGCAGCCATTTCCAGTTCCATGGCGGCCTGTCCGTCATACGAGGCGTTAAACCTTAACCCCGTAATGGCGGCGACCGCATCAAAAAGACGTCCTGTGCTGGATGTAAGAGGCGCATTGATGGCCCGGTCGATCATTTGATCGATTGTTTGGATCCCGGTGCAACTTACAGTATCCAACAAAGGGAGCCTAATGTCCAGAAAAGCCTTGCCAAACGCCCCTTTTAGATGGCTGACGGCCATGCGCCAGGGCTCCTTGACCGCTTTATTTCCGCCGGGCATGGGCGTATAGGACAAGTGGGCCGCCCTATGAAAATCCTTCATCCCGCAAAGCAATACCTCTCCGCCCCAGATGGCGCGATCCGTTCCCAGGCCGGTTCCGTCCAGAGCCACGCCGATGACCTGGCCCTCGACCTGGTTTTCCGCCATGCACGACGCAATGTGGGCGTGATGATGCTGGACTTCCACCCGGGGAAGGCCCAACTCCTTGGCGAAAACCGTACTCAGATAGTCCGGGTGCATATCATGGGCGACCGCCTGGGGTTCTATGTCCAGAATGCGCTTTAAATGGTCGATGGTCAGACGGAAGAACTCCAGGGTCTCCAGGTTTTCCAGGTCCCCCACATGCTGGCTCACAAAAGCCTGATCCCCCCTTGTGAGGCAAACCGTGTTTTTGAGCAAAGCCCCGCAGGCGAGAATATGCGGGGCCTTGTTTTTCAAAAACACCGGCGTGGGGACGTATCCCCTGCTGCGGCGGATGAACCGGGTTTCTCCGGCCCCGCGCCGCACGATGGAATCGTCGGAGCGCAGGTAGATGTCCCGATTATGCACCAGAAAAAAATCCGCGATATTCCCAAGGCGATTTAACGCGTCCTGGTTGTCAATGCAGATAGGCTCTTCGCTCAGATTGCCCGAGGTCATGACCAGGGCATTCGGGCCGTGCTGCATGAGCACATAGTGCATGGGCGTGTAAGGCAGCATGACCCCCAGGTTCCGATTGGACGGCGCGACTTCCGGCGCCAGAGCCTCGGGAGCCCGTTTTTTCAGCAATACGATGGGCCTGCGAAATCCCGTGAGCAAGGCCACTTCCTCTGGGCCGACCTCCGCCAATTCCCGCGCCGCATCCACATCGAGGACCATTACGGCCAGGGGCTTTTCCTCCCTGAGCTTGCGTTGGCGCAGCAGACTGACAGCCTGGGAATTTCCTGCGTCCGCGGCCAGATGAAATCCGCCCAGGCCCTTGATTGCCAGGATGCGCCCTTGCTTCAACAACTCTCCGGCCCTGGCCAACGGATTCCGGCAAGAGACCGGCCGGCCCTGGTTGTCCAGCAACTCCACTTTGGGGCCGCAGACCGGACATGCGTTGGGCTGGGCGTGAAAGCGCCTGTCGGCTGGGTCGTCGTATTCGGCCTGGCAGTCCGGGCACATGGTGAACCCGGCCATGCTGGTCTTGGGGCGGTCGTAAGGGATGTCGTTTATGATGGTGTATCTGGGGCCGCAATTGGTGCAATTGATGAACGGATAAAGGTATCGCCTGTCTGCGGGATCGAAGAGTTCCTTCAGGCAATCCTGGCAAATGGACACGTCCGGGGAAATCAGCGTAGCCCTGGCCGGGCCCGCCTCGCTTTTTGTAATGGTGAATCGGGTGAATCCCCTGGGGGCGGTTTCCTGGGCTTCCACCCTGGTGAGAACGGCCAAAGCAGGCGGCCTGGCCTGGAGGTCGCGGAGGAAGCCGTCCATGCCCTGGGGAGAGCCTTCCAGGAGAATATGCACTCCTGCGGAGGTATTGGACACCTCCCCCGTCAGGCCGAAACGTTCGGCCAGTTGATAGATAAAGGGGCGAAAGCCAATACCCTGGACAATGCCGCCCACGGCTATCTCTTTAGCTATTATGGTTTTGGCCATGCAAAACCCGTCGGTTTGTCAGCCTTCCGCTAAGGAGGCTTCCGCCAGTTCGCGAATTAAATCCAGGGACTGCGCCGCTTCCGCTTCATCGATCACGCTGATTGCAAATCCGGCATGGACCAGCACATAATCTCCCACCCGGGCGTTTTCCAGCAGGGCCATATTGATGGTTCGGGTGACCCCTTCCAGATCAATGGTTCCCACTACGCCCTGGATGTCTACAATTTTCGAAGGTATTGCCAAGCACATTGGTGTATTTTCCCGGCCCCCTTTACGGCAGCGGGTTAACCGGCCGCCCCCCTTGCTTTATATAGTAAAAGGCTTAAAGCGCACGGACTGCCTATGGGGCCTATTTTTATACCGTAGCATAAACATAGTGTTATTGCACGACATATTGTCCGGGAGGAAAAACCGGGGCCTTTGTAAACGCCCGATTGAGGCGTTATTGGCACACAGCGCTGGTAATATATGTGAAAAATGGAACAAGTTCGTCCGGCCCCACGCCCTGGCGACCCGCCGGAAGTCCGCGCCTTTTTGAAAACGGAAAAGCCTTCTTTATCATCCTCCCGGCCCCGGCCGCTTGACAACCCGGCCGGCAGTAAATAAGTTTTGTGGGAACTAGGATCCAAGGAGCCCTTAATGAAAAACCCTCATTATATGTATGCGCAGGCTTTCAGAAGCTATAAGAATCTGGCGGCGCAGGGTCACCCCGAAGCCCAACGCCTGCTGGGCATGATGTACGAAAACGGGCAAGGCGTGCCCAAGAATTATCTGGAAGCGTCCCGCTGGTACGAAAAGGCGGCGTCAGCAGGGGATATGGGCGGGGTGGTGCGCCTGGGCCTGCTGCATGCTAACGGCAGGGGCATTCCCAAAAATTTTGTGGAAGGCTGCAAGTTGTTCCTGATTGCAAAGGATATGGGCTATCCCAATGCCCAGGCCCTTTTGGATCAGTTGACTCCAAAAATGACGGAGGAGCAACTGGCCGAGGCGAACGCCCTGGCCGGAGAATGGGCGCCCGTGGTGCAGGATTAGTCAGGTTCCTGAATTTCTATTTAGTGGAAACGTTCATTACCAATTGATAACCGGGAGGCGCCGGGTTTCGCGTTAAAATCACTCCTGGCTCCGCTGCCGCCAAAAAATGCCGCCTTGCCTGAACCGAAAAGAAATAGCCCCCCGATGCTCTCCGCAATTGCTTCCACAAGGCGCAGCTATCCCAAGAAAGGCTGCCCGGCTAAGGAATCAACCGATCCGCTTCATAGAACAAACCCGTGCCTGAGCCTCAGGCCCCCTTAACCTTCCTTTTTGGGGTGGGGGGTGACAGTGTACTTGCCGTCAGGCTGCTCCTGGCATGTGACGTCGCCAACTTCTTCGTTCAGCAACATCAACCTTACTCTTTTATGTACTTCATTGCGAGAAACGTCTTTCTTTTGCGAAGGCAACATACTATCCTCCTTTTGTAAAATTAAGCATTGCTCCGACACCTTGGCAGCGTCCTCCCTTTATTCGGGAGCATTGCTTAACTCATTGAAATGAAGATGTTCGTCAGCCTTTTCGAGAATTTTATCTTGTCCGCTTCTATAAAGGTCTGCCGGGTCGATATTATAGCCGTTGCCTTGCAGCCACTCGCCCATTTTGGAATAATTGTTACCCCTGACCAGCCAGTTGTAATAGGATTCATTAATATCCAAAAAAGAGGCCTCGTCCAAGCCGCTTTCATCGAAAAGGGCAAAAGTGGGGATAGGAGCGCTAAGGTTGCCGCTCTTGAAAATCTGAACATCAAACCCTCTGTAGCCAATTACAAGAGGTTCATCAAAAGACTGAACCATGCCCACCGACCTCTGGCTCGCCTGCACAAACTTGGCGCTGCCTCCGGGAATGAGGCCTCCCCCCAGTTGGTCGCTCAAGGTTTTGAGCAGTTTATCATAAGTTTTTTGGGTGGCTTCCAACTTCTTCTCGGTGAGGCTGTCCGGATCAGCCACCGCCAATTCAAAAATCGTGTTATCCGGGGTTTCCTTTCCCCCTTCCACGCCCGCGCCGAAGCCTTTGGTCCGAAACAGCTCCACTTTAAGCTGGTGCGCATAAAAAACCCGGGTGACGACCCTCAAATAAACGGGCTGGTCCATCTGTTTAGGCACCAGTTTAAGGGAATCCTGCGCTTCATTTTCCCACCATACATTGAGCTTTTTCAACACTTCATTGCCGTCCACCCCGTAGGTCCGGGCGTCCAGCAGCGAGACGGAGCCCCGCACGTCCGAGGCGTTCATTAGGCTTAATGAAAAAGGAATCCCCTCGATGGGGAGGGCCAGGGCCATGGACTGCCCCTGCTTCACCCGAAAGCTGTATCCTGGGAAAGCCGCCCGGGGCGCTTCCACCTGTTTTTGCGCAGCTTGGGCGCCCCCGCCCTTTTTTGCCTTGGCGGGCGCCTTGACGCCCTTATCATCCCCCTCTTTTTGCGCTTCATCTTCCTTCGGCTGGGGTCTGTCGTGGGGAATCTCTGCGTAGTCGCCTTTCCAATAAGCATCCTTATAATATTCTTCGTAATTCAGCCCTTGCAGCCTTGCAATGGACAGATCCAGGGGAATATAGCCTTTCTCCCCCCACTGCTTCACCTGCTCCGATATGGGCGTTTTCACCAGGAACACGTCTCCCGGCTGAACGTCCTCGCTTAAAGGATAAATAGGCATTACCTGGCTGGCCCGGATGGTCATGCACCAATCCTTGGCCACCTCTTCCAACTCTTTTTTTTCCAGATCGCATCCCAAAACCAACAGAAGGATGGCGGCGACAATCAACAGCGCCAATCTTTTACTTTTCATTTTCATTTCCTCCAAGCATTGATAAAAATTGTGGGTTCATTTTTCCATCCGCCTTGTAAAAAGAAAAATTGAGGATTGAATATCCACGCGAATCAATCAGCCCAGGGCAAGCACGAGTATTCAAACATAGGAATTCCTTAACCAGGTGTCTTTAGATAGAGGAGCCGCCGAAGATAAAACCTTGTTCAGATTATCATACTATGGGTTAAGTGGTATTTTTTATAGTAATCATGATCATCCTTTGACGGCAAGCTTTATTTTAAGCCAAAGCGCCAAGCCGCCGCGCCTCTTGGGCATTCGCCCTTTTGCGGCGCTCCGGTTTGCTTTTCCACGTTCGATTTGTTATTCCTGAATAAATTTTTTTCAGCATCATGCAACAACTGTTGGCTCTGTTTCTGTTTTTTTTCGTCAGGCGATCAAGCAGCATGTGACAGAGGGGTTTTTGCCTGTCCCTTAAACAACAACGGGGGGATGTATGAGAAACAAATATAATATGATTTCAAAGAGTTTTTTCTGTATACACGTATTGACCCTAGTATTTTTGGCGACGGCGTTTACGGCGGGAGCGTCCTATGCCCAAGAAGCCAAATACAATTTGAAGCTGGCGACCCTGGCGCCCAAGGGGATCGGCTGGGCCATGGAATGGGAAAACACGCTCAAACCGGGCATCATAAAGGCCTCCAACGATGAAATCGCCTTTAAGACCTATTACGGCGGCATCATGGGCGATGAAGAGGACTACATCAAGAAAATGCGCATCGGGCAGTTGGACGCCGGGGCCATTACGGGCCAGGGCGCGGTCATGGCCTGCCCGGAGCTGACGGTGGTGGAGCTTCCTTTTCTGTTCAATAATTATGACGAAGTGGATTTCGTCCGGGACAAAATGTATCCCGTGTTCGACTCCTACGCCCAGGACCATGGATTCAAGCTGGTATACTGGTTTGAGCAGGATTTTGACCAGTGCTATTCCATGAAATACCCTTTGGAAACCATCAAGGATTTCCAAAAAGCCCGATTCGTGGCCTGGTACGGCCCTTTGGAGAAGAAATTCCTGGACTCCTTAGGCGCCAGCCCGGTTCCGGTGAACGGGCCGGAAGTGCCTTCCGCGCTCCGCCAGGGCATTGTGGACACGGTCATCGCCCCTTCCGTGTGGGTCGTGGGCAGCCAGACATACACCTTGTTCACCCACGTCAACACCCTTAAAGTGCGTTACGCCCCGGGCCTGTTGGTTATCGCCTCCAAGACATGGGACCAATTGCCGCCCGGGCATCAAAAACGCATTGAAGCCACCCGGAGCACGTCTTTGCGGGACTTTATAAACAACACCCGGGACGCCAACGCCAAAAGCCTGCAGGCCATCTTAAAATACGGCGTGAAAGAGTCTCAGATGAGCCCCGCCGTCAGGGAGGAGCTCAAAAAGAGAGCCATGACCTCCTGGGACAAAGCCTCGGGCGAGGATTTCCCGGAAGACGTGCTGGATCAAATCATGGAGTTGCTGCAAGAGTTCAGGGAAGGCCGGTCCTAAGCCTGCCTCGGCCCGGAACCCCTTGCTAACCCATGAAAAAGCTTTACGATTGGCCGCGCCTGGCATACAATGGAACCACTCTGCCCTTGCCCGCTCTATTTGTTTTTTTGCCAGACTCGATAACGGATTGTTTTAATGAACGGTTTTGTTGAAAAAAAAGGCTCCAACGGCTTAGGCCCCAAGCTGGCCTTAGGCTTTGCAGCCGTGGCTATCGTTGTTTCCGGCATTTTAACCCTGGCTCTGTATTTCAACGTAAGCAATCAGCTTCGAGAGAACATAGAGCAGCGCTTGTTGGACACCGTGTCCATCGCGGCGCTTCAGCTTGATGGGGACCACCACGCCTCCATCCGGTCTCCTGAAAGCGTTAATAAAACGTCCTATAAGAAAATCAAAGGGCTTCTGCAATCCATCCGCGCCCGGGGCGCCGACGTGCGCCACATCTATACATTGAACATCACGCCTCAGGGCAATCTGGTCTATGCCGTGGACGGCGGGGGCCGGGACGGGGACGCTATCCTTCCCAACACGCCTTACAATTCCCCCCATCCCCAGCTTGTCAGTAATGGGGAGCCGTTGCAGATGCCCGTGGTTTCCAAAAGACTGTATACGGATGAATCCGGGACATGGCTTAAGGGATATGCGCCCTTTTTCAGCTCGCAGGGGGAGGTGGCCGGAATTCTGGCCATGGACGTGGCCGCCAGCAGCATCATTGCCCGGCAGCGCAGCTTTTTAAAAACCGCGCTGGGGGTTTTCGGGCTTTCCGTGGTGCTTGCCGGGTTCCTGGGCTTGATCATGGGCAGAAAGCTGGCGGCGCCCATTGAAGGACTGACCAGGGCGGTCAGGGCCATCAGCCAGGGAGACCTTTCCCACCGCGCCGAGGAAACGGCGAAGGACGAAACCGGTGAACTTGCCCGCGCTTTCAACGCCATGTCGGAAAAGCTGTCCCGGGCCGAGGATAAAATCCAGATTGAAGTCCAGGAGCGCAAAGAGGCTCAGGACGCCCTGGACCAAAGCGAGGACAATTATCAAAGGCTGTACGAAAACGCCCATGTGGGCCTTTTTAAAACCCGGTTCGAAAATGACGGGATTACGGCCTGCAACACCCGTTTTGCACGCATGCTGGGCTATAAGACCAGCCAGGAGGTTTTAGGCCTTGTTTTAGGGCCGGACCGCTACGCCGATCCTGCGGATTATGAAAGGCTGAGGGAAAGGCTGGCCTCCCTGGAAGATGTGGAGCACTTCGAGACCTTGTTCAAAAAGGTGGATGACAGCGCTTTCTGGATTCGCCTGTCCGCACGCCTGACCGATAAAGGCGAGTCCGTGGAAGGCATGGCCATTGACTTCACCACGGAAAAAACCGCCATTGAACAGATAAAAAGCGCGGAGAAAAAATTCCGCGGAATTTTTGAAAACGCCCAGGAAGGCCTGTTTCAGTGCGCTTCCGAAGGCTCCTTTATTTCCGTCAATCCGGCCATGGCCCGAATTCTCGGCTATGACTCCCCCGTGGAGCTGTTGCAAAAACTGGGGCCGGGCGTCCGGGAGATTTTTTTCAGCCCGGAAGAGTACAGCGATTTCAGGTCGGAACTGGAGGCCAGGGGCAAGGTTGCGGGAATGGAGCTGCAGTTTAACAAAAAAGACGGGTCTTTGGCCTGGGGATCCATCTCCGCAACGCTGGTGAAAAATACAGAGACCGGCGCCCTCATGCTGGAGGGCAGCCTGGAGGACATTGAAGAGCGCAAACAGCACGAGGCCGCCATATTGGCGAAAAATCAGGCCGTGGCCGCCAATCAGGAAAAAAACCGCTTTCTGGCCGCCTTAAGCCACGAAATGCGCACCCCCATGACCGCCATCATCGGCATGACCGAGTTGCTGAATGAAACCGGCCTGACCCAGCAGCAAGCCCAATACATCAAGCTCATGAAATCGGCCAACGAACAGCTGCTGAGCCTTGTGAGCGACGTCATGGATATTTCCCGCGTGGACGCCGGGCGCCTCAAGCTGGAGACCATTCCTTTCAACTTGTTGGAATTGGTCGAAAAAGCCTGTGAAACCATGGCGGAAAAAGCCCATGAGAAAAATCTGGAGCTTGCGTGCAGCGTTTCGCCCAAGACCCCGATCCACCTGCTTGGAGACCCCTACCGCCTGAGGCAGGTGTTGAACAACCTCATGCAGAACGCCGTTAAATTCACGGAAAAAGGCGAGGTGGTGGTCACGGTAAGAGACGCTGCGGAAGGCGACAAAAAGGACGGTCAGGCGGTCATCGAGTTCTGCGTTTCAGACACGGGAATCGGCATTCCTTCCAAGCGATTGGCCTCTTTATTCGATCATATGGCCAAAGACAACGACGTGGATTTTCATCATTACGGAGGCACGGGCGTAGGACTTTCCATCTCCCGCAAACTCGTGGAAATGATGAAGGGCGACTTTACGGTTTCCAGCAAGCTGGAACAGGGCAGCACCTTCTGCTTTACCGCGTGCTTCGGGGTGCAGGACAAGGGCTCCGGCCTTTTCACCAGGGTCTCCCCGCTCAAAGGCCTGTCCGTCATCGTGGCGGACCAGGACCCCGAAAACCTGGAAACCCTGCGGGAAGTCCTCAACATGTGGGGCGCGCGTGTGACCGGCGCCGAAGACGGCCCCTCAGCCATCGACCTGCTGAAGGAAACCTGGATGCAACCGGAGCAGGCCGATCTGATCATCGTGGACCAGGACATTCCCGGCATGGACGGGGTGGAAACCGCCGCCCAGGTGAAAATGGAGCACCTGTGCCCGGCCTGCATACTCATGCTTAAGGAAAGCCCCCACCCGGACGTTATGGCCCGGGCCGTCAAAGCGGGAATCAGCCACTTTGTGCAAAAGCCCATTGATCGGGCGTCCCTGCTGGAAATCATAAACAAAGCCACCAAACAGGCGGAAATGGCCGAAGAATCCGGCCAGACCCTGCCTCCCCTGGACATCCTGCTGGTGGAGGATTCGGAAACCAACCGGTTCGTCATCCGCGCTTATCTTAAGGATACGCCCTGGCACATGGACATGGCGGAAAACGGGGAGCGCGCCCTGGCCAAGTTCAAATCCAAAAAATACGATCTGGTGCTCATGGACATCCAGATGCCGGTCATGGACGGGTACACGACCATCCGCAAAATTCGCGAATGGGAGCAGGAGCACCGCAATGTGCGGGCCTCCATTATCGCCACCACCATCTTTGCAAGCAAGGACGACGAGACCAAATGCCTGGAGGCCGGCGCCAACTCCTACCTGGCCAAACCGGTCAAGAAAAAGGCCCTCATCGCCTCCATCCTGAATCAAATCATAGGAGGAAGGGCCGCCATCCCCGAAGACCTGAACATGTTTGGCGAGGTTTTCTTCCCCGCCGGAGACGAGCCCATCCTGGCCTGGGTGGACCCGGAACTGGCGGACATGGCCGCCCATTATTTAAAAACTCTGCCCGTCACCATGCAGGATCTGCTGGACTTTGCCGTGGCCGGGGATTTTAAGCAGGCGGGCCAGGTGGGCCGGGAAATGCGAGACCAAAGCAAGGCCCTGGGGCTGGAGGAGGCCCAGAAAATCGGCGCCATGATCAAAGATGCCGCCTCCACCAGCAACCTGGACGTCATCAAGGAATGCATGGAAAAAATGCGCATCTATCTGGACCGGGTGCAGATAGTTTAACGAATTGGGTATTAGTAAGGGGGTCAAGCATCAAAAGGAAGGTGCTTTTGCTCCTGATTTAAATCGGAATTATTAGAATAAAACCGCCAGGATTGCTGCTCTGCAATCTCCAACACATTCTTTAAATTGGGAATTCCTTCTCTATTGCCCCGCACCGGAATTCCCCCCTTTTGCATAAAGTACTCGTTGGCCTCAGCCGAAGGCCCAGGCTCTGCATAGTGGATGACAAAAAGCGGCCGGTTATACTTTAACGTTTCTTCGCCAGCGGCAAAGGTTCCTCCTTTGCTTCCAGACTCGACTAAAATCATGGCGTCAGATAACCCGATTATAGTCCCATTGCGTTTCATTGCGTTTCCGCCATTCCAAGTTATCCTTGGAGAAAATTGTGAAATTATTAAATGATTCCCATTAGATAATAAGTTCTTAACAGGAGCTTTTTCCTGAAACCGCAATATCCCCTCCACCAAAACGATAATAGTGGTTCCCCCGCACTCCAACGCTGTTTTGTGGGCCGCCATATCCACGCCATGGGCATATCCGCTCACCACGCAAAAGCCCTTTTCGACAAGCTGTTGAGAACATTGTTCGGTTATCCGAATTCCTTTATCAGAGGCTTTTCGGGAACCGCAAAAACCGACTGACTTGTCGTCCAGCAAATTTCTATTTCCCTGGATAAACAAGACCGGCGGGGAGGCTTTGCCCATGATAGTATTTAGCCGTTCGGGATAGTGCGGCCCCCCTATCCACAGGACCTCAATACTCTTTCTCTCCAGTTCATTGGCAAGTTGCATAGCATCCGGTCGAGCGTTAATTACATTATCCGCTACCGACGGCTTTAAACCCAGTTCAGCAATGAGCCTTTTTGGGGAATTACATACAGAAATCGCATGGGAATGCCCTTCTTGCGCAGCTAAACGGCACAGCTTACTCAAGGCCGCCTCGCCCGCTCCCTTTCCCAATAAAAACTGTAGGATCTCTGTATTCATTGATAGCCAGTATCTTTCAAGGACTTTACTAAAACTAGTCCCAGTACCTGGGCAGCCCCAAGTGATTTTAAATATTTAGCATAACTCCAAATTGTCACACCTGACATATAAAGATCGTCTATGACAACCACCGAGGCGCCCGCCACATCGTGAGATACCTTTATACACTCTTTACGTTTATAAATGGAATCCCAAACTGGAATTTTTTCGCTGATGCCTATACCTTTGAGGCTCTGTCTTTCACAGAGAAGATTCGCCTCGACAAAGTCCAGAGATTTTTCCTTGGCCAGTGCTTCTGCTATCCGCCAAGCCAGTTTTTTCTTTCCTTGTTCATTAGAAGGAATGGTGGATACCATGGGGGAGTTCTTTGTCGGGGGCAGGTCAGATAAGCCTTGAAGCATCTCCTTAAATAGAAACGTCTTTGCATCGTTTCGGGCCGCAATAGGCAAATCCAATTCATGGTACTTTATGCAGTACTCTGCCTCCCCTATTTTTGTCCGCTTGTCATTTTTCTTATCAACATGAAAATCCAGCGCCATACAAAAATCCAATTCATTTTTAAAAGCGTTCTCAATATGTTTATTCAAGCCAATTAAAACATACCGGTTAAACCTTAGGCACCATTTCGATATGATTTCCTGATGCATATCAGACAAGGTTCTAAATCGAAGGCCCTTCATTTTGGTCCCATGCCAGCCACAGTCTGCTTTTTCTACAATGTCTCCATGGTGCAGTTGAAACAACTGCGGATAAGTATCCTTTTTCAAGTAAAAAGAATAACTGCCATCCTCACTGGGAAAATTCAAATGATACCTGTCTAAACGATCTCTGGAGCGAACAATTTTAGGAGTATTCCCTTTGGCAGAGGAAAACCCATATTGCATGGCATCAAGGTCCATCACCCTTCTCCTTAAGCATCAAAATTAGGAACAGACACACATCGCAAAGAGTCGACAAAAGACACTCATTTTCAAACTGTCATTTTATTCAGATTTTTTATCGGTCATAGTGACCCCTTCATTATGGTCTTCAAGTTTATCCTTATCAATCGCTTTAAACGCCGCCGCGGTTTTGATGTGCAGGTCGCGCTGGGGAAAGGGGATTTCGATCTTGCGCTCCCGGAACAGGCGGTCGATTTCAAAGCGCAGTTCGGTTTCCACGGACAAAAAATAATCCACATGGGTCCAGAACCGCACCCGGAACATGAGGGAGCTGTCGCCGAAATCCGTAAACAGGACGTCCGGTTTGGGGCGTTTGTAGATCCTGGGATTTTTGTCCACCACTTCCTGGAGGGTGTCCCGGACCAGGACGATGTCCGAGCCGTACGCCACGCCCACGTAAAGATTGCGTCGCACCTTGGGATCTTTGAAGCTCCAGTTGGTCACCTGGTTGCTGATCATGTCGGAATTGGGGATGATGAGGGATGCGTTGTCGTAGGTCTGCACCACGGTGGAGCGGACGTTGATTTTCTTGACCTCGCCCCAGGTTCCGTTGACTTCCAGGATGTCCCCCACCTGGATGGGCCTTTCGAACAAAAGAATCAGGCCGGACATGAAGTTGTTGAATATGGCCTGCAGCCCGAAACCGAGGCCGATGCCCAAAGCGCCGAAGACGACCGCCATGGACGTGCTGCTGACCCCCAACAGGGAGAGGGAAAGCAGGATGCCTATGGTCCAGATGGCGTAGGAAGCCAGGGTGGTCAGGGACTCCTGAAAACCGGTCTCCAGGCCGCTGTCCGCCAGGAACTTGTTCCTGAAGAGGTCGGCGAACACCCGGGCGAGGGCGTGGGTGCACCAGAGAGCCAGGACGGCGTACAAAATCCCCAGGATGCTGATGCTAATGCTGCCAATGACAATTTCACGGCTGATAACGTCAAAAATCACGGCAAAGGCTTTACGATCCACGTCCCAGGCCGCGAACAGCAGGGAGCACCCGGCCATAAACCAGCCCAGAAGGCCCATGCGCATGGTAAGCCATCGCACGGGCCGGGAGTCCGCGCTTTGCTCTTCCTGAACGCTTTTTTCATGCTCCCTGATCTGGAGGCGCCACTCATGGAGCACGCCGAAGGAGGCGAAGGCGCCCAGCGCCGTCCAGACCGTCAGTCCCCAGGAGGCCAGCCAGTAATGGGCAAAATAGGCGTAGGCCTGAAATTCCGCAATCAGAGCGACCAGGGCTATTCCAAGTCCTGTCAGGGCCAGGCCTTTGGCCACGGCGTGCACGCCTTTGGTTCGCACGGTCCATCGCCAGGACAAGCCCGCCCAAATCATAACGCAAACGGCGATGACTACCCTGCCGAGCACGGCCAGGCCGCCTTCCACGCCCGAATTCCACCAAAGGACGGCATAGACGATCAAAAGAAATCGCAGCATCTTGGCCATTTTTTCAAACTTGTCAAAGGGGATGGAAAAGGAAAGCAGTTCCGGAGTCATGCGAGCCAGGCAGATCGCCCATCCCGTGACCAGCCAGACGATCAGGGACGCTTTAACCGCCTTAAGAGTGGTTATGGAAGGCCAGGAGGCATGGATCTTTTCGTATCCGAACAGGAAAAGAATAAGGCAGACGAGAATCACGCTTTGATTAACCAGACACATTCCGGTCCAGCTCCACTTTTGCCGCTCCCTGTTGATGCCGTCCTTCCGGCTGTCCAGCATTTTACGCGCTCTTCGGCCTATCAAGTATGCAAAACCAAGCGTGAAAAAGAAAAAAAGCACCGCTGACCATACGACGAATTGTGCGCCTCCAGGGACCACTTGGCTCCAATACTCCTGTTGAAAAGGATGCTTAATCTTGAACGCCAGTTCGCCCAGCTCCCCCCAGAGCGTCTGAAAGCCGATGACGCTCCTGAACGGGGAGGATTTCTGAAAGACGTCCAGGTTTTTGGTTCGGGCCGACCTGTCTCGTAATTGCTGCAAAAAGTCGGAAAAGGCGTTGTTCACCTCTTCAAAAGAGGCGATGCGGCCGTTATAAATCCCTTCTATCTCCTGGAGTAAAGACTCCAGGGCGCCCAGGCTTTCCAGCAACGCGTCCAGTTCGTCCAAAGGAGGAGCGACGGCCTGATTTCCCTGTCCCGCCTGGTTGGCGAGGGTCTGGCGCTGCTCCCGCCATCTTCTCAAGTGCTCCTGGGCCTGCCTTTTTGCGTTGGAGTATTTGGCCATTTCCTCCCTGAGCTCTTTCAGGCGGGAGGAAATGTTAAAGGAGGCGATGCGCTGGCCGGAATAGAGTTTTTGCAAGTCGTTGACATGGGCGTCGTCCAGCAGCAGCACCTGCTCGTAAGCGGCCAATTGAAGGCGATAGGAATTCAGCTCGGACTGGCTGGCGTCCTCCAGGTCCTTGAGAGCTGTGAGGCGCGCCTTATACATCTCCCGCTCCGCCTTAACCTCCTTTTGGCTTTTGCCTATATTTTCCTGCATATCTGCATAGATGGAAGGCTTTGTCGCAATCAGGCCTTCCGGAGGAGCTGTTAAGGCGGAGTCTTCGTCATTGGGGCCGGATAAAGCCGCCCCGGGACAGACCAGAAAACCCATCAGAATGAACGATAGAAACGCCCCAACAAGGAAAAAAAGACGAGGGAAAGTATTTTTTCCGGCAATCATGCTTTTCACCATATCACCTTTGATTACAGCCACTTTTTCTTTTTAAACCACCAGACCATTCCAAGGCCCATGATAATCACGATAATCCAGAATACGGGATAGGCCGCCTTCCATTCCAGTTCGGGCATATATTTGAAATTCATGCCGTATATGCCCGCCAAAAAGGTCATGGGAATGAATATGGTCGAAATGACCGTGAGCACCCGCATCACGTCGTTCATTTTATTGCTCAGGCTGGAAAGCTGGGTGTCCTGGATGCTTGCCAGCATTTCCCGGAAATTCTCCACGGTGTCCGCCAATTGGGCGGCGTGATCCAGGACGTCCCGGAAAAACACGGAAACCTCCCTGGAAACCAGCCCGGAATCGCTCCTTTGAATGCGCCCGATCATTTCCCGCAGCGGCCAGACCGACTTGCGCAACCGGAATACCTCGCCTTTCAGCGCATGAATGCCATGGATGGTTTCGCCGTAATAATCCTCCAGGGCGCTTTCCTGAAGCGCCTCCAATCTTTCGTTAATGCTTTCCATCACATGATAATGGCTGTCCACCACGATGTCCATAAGCGCATAGCACAAATATCCGGCGCCCAACCTCCTGATGCGCCCCTTCCCCTTCATGATCCGCTCTTTGATGGAATCAAACAAAGGGCTGGGATTTTCCTGAAAGGAAATCACATAGCCGGGCCCCAGGATCAGGCAGATCTGTTCGTCATAAGGATGCATGGCGCGCATGGCGGCGAAAATGTAATCCCCGTAATCCTCCACCTTGAGGCGCTGCATGGTGTGCACAATGTCTTCCATCACCAGGGGATGAAGCTCAAAAATCCTGCCCAGATTTTCCACCAGGGCAAGGTCATGCACTCCGGTCACCTGTATCCAAGTAACGCGATCCTTATTCTCAGGAACCGCTATCTGCAGGTTGCGGACGTCCACGGAAACTTCCTCCGCTTCCTGCTCCGAGTATTGAATCATGGAGACTGTCGCCTCGCCGGCCTGCTCCTTTCCCACATAGACCATGGTTCCGGGGGGCAGCCCCGCCTTTTTGGACGCACGATTTTTAAACATGTTCCTCCGATTCCCGGCTAAAAGAGTTTGGAGCGGCGCCATAGGCGGCTACGGCGCCATCCCGTATGGCGAATATGACGCTTCGGATTTTCAACCATTATATTACGAAGATATATAATCCCGGGCAAGGGAAAAATCAGGATGGCAGTGACGAGGAAGGCGGTCGAACATGGCGGAGATTAAACGAACAGCCCTCCTTTGATCCGTATGACATAGAGACGCAATTCTTTACAAAAGAGTTCGATAATCGGCGTTGAGGGCCTGGGCCAGGCGTTTGGCCCGCTCCCTGCCGATGGTGCGCTTGCCGCGCTCCATTTGGGAAATGTTGCTTTGGGGGATTCCTGTGAGGTCGGATAGCTGCTTCTGGGTGAGGCCTTCCCGGTAACGCAAGCCGGACAGGACGGAGCCCGGCAATTCGTCGTCGGAATATTCGGAAAAAACCTCGCGCCACGGCGTGGATTCCTCCACCTCCGTAAAGCCCAGAGACTCCAGGGCTTCCATGGCCTTCTCCAGGTTCTCGGCGGGACCGACAGCCCGGATCGGAACATAGGCCTTTTTAGTACGGCGCTTTTTCGTGGGTTCCAACGTAGATTACCTCCACAATGCGGATTCTCTTGTCCAAAACTTCCCACACCGCCACATAGGTGGGCCGACCCTTTTTCAAATGGCAGTGATGCCTGGCTTGGGACAGCTTGCCGTAATTAGGCCACCCGGCGGCTGCAGGGCCGTTGGCTTCAATATCCCGGACAAGAGCGATCAAGGATTGCCTTGCCCGCCCGGGCAGTTTTTCGGCGCCTTTTCTCGCCTTTCCGGAAAAGAAAACCTCCCAGCCTGTTTTCTCCAAAATATACCTCCTATAGATATATTGTCAATGCTGTATTGCGAACATCTCCTAAACTGTAGCCAAATCAGGTCGATTTTTATCTTCGCCTCTGCCCCCCTGCCATTTTGACAAAGCATTTGGGCTTCGGACAATATTACTCGCGTTTCTCTCAATATTTCAAATCACTAAGCCCCATATATGGGACATCTTGTATATATAAGAAAAGGACTGGGTCCCCGCTTGCGGGCGATCCTGAAAAGAAGCAGATCGCCATTGCAGGGATGACGAGCTGTTTGGGAGATGGCAAATTTGCTGGGGATTTCGCTGCATTTTGTTGGGTTTCGCAAGCTCAACCCAACCTACGCCTTTTACTGTAAAAATAGTAGGTTGGGTAGAGAGTGCAGAAAATTTTCCAATTGCGGGAAGGCTGTTCTTGCCAAAAAATGGAGTCGAGATTCAAGAAGCATAACTCGAAACCCAACATCATAGGTCCGTCACGGCCCATTGCATATAGGCGCCGAGATAGTGCATTTAACCGAATCCGATCATTAAACAGGGTGGCCCGGGCATGCAATGCCTGGGGCCGGAGGCCAAAAGGCGCGGCCCGGAAGATTATGGAAATCAGGGATGGCCGGCGGGCGTATGGCGTTGGTTGAATCCCTTTTTTTGGTTTTGGATGGAACACTCGCCCGCAGGAATACTATAGTTTCTTTCAACTAACGGGTCGCACCTTTTGCGCTTGCGCGCCCTGGCAGGATACGGCTCTGCCAGGGCTGCCCACTGACGGGCTGTTTGGGCGGTGGTGCGTTTATCGGGGAATTTCGGCCAATCCAAAGAACGGGCAGGGCAAATTGTCGGGTCGCTCCGCATGGAGATTTGGGGAGTCCTTATCATTCCCGGCGGGCCTGGGGCCTTTGGATTTCAATCCCCCCTACATGGCTTCGCGTGACCCGACCTACAAAATCACCTTAAATTTTAAGCTGTTATGTAGGTCGGGTCACGCAAAGCTGTGAAATCCCATCGGAATACCAAGGACGCTGCTTTACCGCATCCAAATTCAAGAAGCACGACGTCCGTGCGCAGCGACCCGACATTTTGGATTTTCATCATGCGAATAAATGAGGTCAAATCCACGTTTGACCTTTGAACGCCGGAAAAAATTCTCGAAAGCCATTTGCCTCGCCCCGAAAAGACAAAGCCCGCTCCGGGTAAGAAAGCGGGCTTTGCAGGAAGATCGATTAATACAAAGGCGTCGGCGTTAGAACTTGGTGGGCCAGTTGGCCAGCTTGTGTTCGCTGACGCCGCCGTTCTTGGAATCCAGGCAGACGTCCAATGCCTTGGTGATGTAATTGCGCGTCTGCGCAGGATCGATGACGTCGTGAATGGTGTGCATACCGGCGGCGCCAAAGGGAGAGGCGTCGTCCACCATGGAGTCCACCATGCCCTGCCATTTTTCCTTGTCCTGCTTGGTTTCAGGCTCTTTGCCGCCGAAGACCACGTTGGCGGCGATTTGCGGGTCCACAAAGCTCATTTCCGCCGTGGGCCAGGCCACCAGAAAATCCGCGCCGCATCCGGAGCCGCACATGTTCCAGAAAGCCATGCCGTAGGTCTTGCGGACGATGATGGAAATCTTGGGAACCGTGACCAGGGCCAACGCGTTCATGTAGTTCATGACGCGTGCGGCAACCCGGTTCTTTTCCGCTCTGGTCCCGACCAAAAAGCCCGGGATGTCGTGCAGGAAAACCAGGGGAATGTTAAAGGAATCGCACAGGCACAAAAAGCTGATGACCTTGTCGATGCCGTCCGTATCCATGGCGCCCGCCTGGAAAGAAGGCTGGTTGGCCACAAAGCCCACTACCCGGCCGTCCACGCGGCCCAGGGTGGTGATGACGGTCTTGCCGAAATCCCCCTTGATGGGGAACAGGCTGTCCTTATCCACTATGCGTTTGAGAATCTTGTGCATGTCGTAGGCGCGATTGCGTTTTTCGGGCAAAAGATCCAGGATCGTGTCCATTTCCTCTCCCGAACCTTCTGGAACCTCCGCCATGGGCGGCAATTCTTCATTATGGGAGGGCATGTACGAAAGAAACCTGGAGATAATCTCAAAACAGTGCTCCTCATTGTCGGCCACGGCGTCGGCCATGCCCGTAATCTTGGAGTGCACCTGCCAGCCGCCTAATTCTTCGTCCGTGACCTTTTCGCCCAAAGCGATTTCCAAAACCCGGGGGCCGGAAACGCCCATGCCCGAGCCTTTCACCTGCACCACAAAATCGGCAAGGCAGGCCATCCAGGTGGGCATGCCGTAGCACTCGCCCATGACTCCCGCGATCATGGGAGACTGGCGGACGCGGCTCATGGCCCATAAGAAGGTTTCCATCCCGCCGCCGCCCACGGAGGCCAGGCCCTTGGAGCCCATGATGTCGGGCATGCGGGCGCCGCCGGATTCCCCCAGATATATAAGAGGATGGCCGCGTCTGGCGGACATAATCTTCAACTCGGTTTCCTTTTTGCCGGCCACCCGGCTGGTGGTGGCCGCCAGGACCGTAAAATCGTTGGCCAGGACGATCACCCGGCGGCCGTCGACTTTTCCGTATCCGGCTATCTTGCTGTCCGCGGGAGTCTTGTCTTCCATGCCCGGCATGTCCGAATGATTGAACATGCCCACTTCAAAAAAGGAATCCTCATCCAGGAGTTTGGCGATGCGCTCCCTGGCGCTCAACCTGCCTTTGGCGTGCTGCTTGGCGACCTTGTCCGGCCCTCCCATGGCAAGGGCTTGTTCACGTTTTTGAGCCAGTTTTTCCATTTCTTTTTCAAAGGCCACAGCGATTACCTCCCGGATTCTACGTTGATTTATAAGGGGCTTAAGCCCGCGGATTGTTCCGAACGATCGTTCGGTTTTTTTCATAGCAGATGCCGCCGCCAATGTAAATGTCTGGGAAGAGAAAAAATGATGCCTTCCAGGCCTTGACAGGTTTAAACATATGTTTTAAACTTTTGTTTAAAACAATACTATAAGATTCAAGGAATTGCCATGACAACCGATAAAAAAAGCACCAAAGTCAAAATCCTGGAAGCCGCCGGGGAGGTGTTCGCCCAAAAAGGATACGCAGGGGCCACGGTGAGGGAAATTTGCGATCTGGCGGGCGCCAATGTAGCTTCGGTGAATTACTATTACGGCGGCAAGGAAGGGCTGTACAAGGAATTGTGCCATCATTTGTTCGCCGACGTTTTTGAACAGTTCCCGGTTACAAAGGACTTTCCGGAAGGAACCGGTCCGGAGGAGCGTTTGGCTTTTTTTGTGGAAGGCATGTTGAATCGTTTGCTGGAGCATGCCCAGGAAGGCGGTCTCCCGAAAAAGTCACAGCTTTTGGCCAGGGAGCTTGCGGCGCCGACCAAGGTGATGGACAGTCTGGTGGAGACTTTCGTCCGCCCAACAGCCGGTCAGGCCATGGACCTGATCCGGCGGATTCTTGGCCCGAAAGTTCCTGAGAAGGAAGCGGCCAAATGCCTGCTTAGCATGGTGGGCCAGTGCGTTTATTATAGTCTGGCCCGGCCCATTTTCTCCCGGCTGAAGTTATTGGATTTGAATGAACCGGGCATTGTTCAGGAGTTGGCTGAACACATCACCCGTTTTTCGCTGGGCGGCATGGCCGCCGTGCGGCGGGAAGCGGAAGGCGATACAGTGTCGGACCGGGTCCGGGCAGGGAAGGGATAGCGTGACATGAAGAAAATATTGCGGTTGATCATTCTTATTTTGATTGTGGCCGGAGGCTTGACGTGGACTTTCTTTTTCCGGGAGAAGGACGATCCCAACCTGATTAAGATGTCCGGCAACATTGAAGTGGTGCAGGTGGACCTGGGTTTTGAGCTTTCGGGCATTTTAGCGGAGCGGCTGGCGGACGAAGGCGAAACCGTTTCCAAGGGCGACTTGCTGGCGCGGCTGGACGACAGCAATTATGTGTTGCAGGTTAAGCAGGCCAAGGCGGAGTTGGGATACGCCCAGGCTGTTCTTGACGAATTGGAAGCCGGCAGCAGACCGGAGGAAATCGCCCAGGTCAAGGCCATGGCCTCGCAAAGGGAATATGCGCTCAAGGAGCTATTAAGCGGAAGCCGGGCTCAGGAAATCAAAGAGGCTGCGGCGGCGTTGGATCAGGCCAAGGCGGGCGCTCTGGCGGCGGAAAGCAAGGTGGCTTTGGCCAAGGCCGATTACGAGCGGTATCTCAAAATTTTTGAGTCGGGCGGCATCAGCATTCAGGCCGTGCAGACCTACGAAACCCAGATGGACATTGCCCAACGGGGTTTTGAGGAAGCAAAGGCCCGGGTCCAGGCGGCCAATGAGCGCCTGCATCTGGTCAAGGAAGGGCCTCGCCAGGAGTTGATCCGCCAGGCGCGGGCGGCCTTGGAGCAGGCTGAGGCGGATTACGAACTGGTCAAAGCCGGGCCACGCAAGGAGAATATCGCCCAGGCCAAAGCCCGGGTGGAGTCCGCCAGGGAGGCCGTGAAAATCGCCGAAAAACGGGTGCAGGATTCCTTGTTGAAAGCGCCCTTTGACGGGGTGATTCTGGCTAAGTCCGCCGAGCCGGGGGCGTATATGAACCCTGGAACTCCCGTGGTCACCCTGGCCCAGATGAACACGGTATGGCTCCGCGCCTTTGTAAGCGAGCGGGATCTCGGCCGCATTCGCTTGGGCATGGAGGTGGAGGTTTCCACCGACGCCTACCCTGACAAGAAATATCCGGGCACATTGAGTTTTATCAGCAGCGAGTCGGAATTCACGCCCAAGTCCGTCCAGACCTTTGAAGAACGCCTGAACCTCATGTATCGGGTGAAAATCGAATTATCCAACCAGGACATGGCCCTCAAGCCGGGCATGCCGGCGGACGCCGTCATCAGGATAGCCCAATGAGCCAGTCAGCGTCTGTCATACAAGCCCGGTCCCTTGTGCGCCGGTTCGACGATCTGACGGCCGTGGACGGGTTAAGCCTGGAGGTGAAGGCCGGGGAGATTTACGGCCTGGTGGGGCCGGACGGCGCCGGCAAATCCACGACCCTGCGCATGCTGGCCGGCATTCTGCCCATTACGGAAGGCGACGCCAGCGTGGCGGGCTTTAATCTTCCGGGTCAGGAGTTTCCCGTGCGGGACCACCTGGCCTACATGAGCCAAAAATTCGGCCTGTACCCGGATCTTTCGGTCAAGGAAAACATCGATTTTTACGCGGACCTGTACGGGGTTCCCAAAAAGGGACGCCAAACCCAAATGGACGAATTACTGGATTTCAGCAACATGCGGCCCTTTAAAAAACGCCTGGCGGGCGCCCTTTCGGGCGGCATGAAGCAAAAACTCCAGTTGGTTTGCGCCCTCATCCACACCCCCAGGGTGTTGCTGCTGGACGAACCCACCAACGGCGTGGACCCGGTGAGCCGACGGGATTTCTGGAAAATCCTGTACAGGCTTCTGGCCCAGAAAGTCGCCATCTTGGTCAGCACCGCCTATCTGGACGAGGCGGAGCGCTGCTCCCGGGTGGGTTTGCTGAATAATGGCAAGTTGATCGCCGAAGGCAGGCCCGACGAAATCTGCAAGCCGCTGGAAGGCAAAATCCTGTCCGTCCGCACATCCAACCCTTGGCTGGCAAACCATATTCTGCGGGAAAAAGCTGCGGTCGCCCGGGACGTAAACCTGTTCGGGGACACGGTGCATGTGGTTTCGCAGGATTTGGACGGCGCCGCGGCCCAGGCCAGGCACGTCCTGGAAACGGCCGGCGTCGGCATCAAAAGCATGCGCAAAATCACGCCCAGCCTGGAGGACATTTTCATAAGAACCCTGGTTTCGGAAGCGGAGGAAAAATCGCCCTCCCCGGCCCTTTCCATAGCGGAGGAAAATCCGGAAAACGGCAAGGAAAACTCCGTGGAGGTGAAGGGTCTGACCCGCCGGTTCGGCAGTTTTGTCGCCGTGGATAACATCAGCTTTTCGGTGCCCAAGGGGCAGATTTTCGGATTTCTGGGACCCAACGGGGCGGGCAAAAGCACGACCATTCGCATGCTGTGCGGCCTGCTGGCCCCAAGCTCAGGCCAGGGAACGGTCGCGGGCCGGGACGTAAACACCCAGACAGAACAGATCAAGATGAACATCGGGTATATGAGCCAGAAGTTCTCCTTATACGAAGACCTTACCGTGGAGGAGAACATTCACTTTTACGGGGGCATATACGGGCTTAAGGGAAAAATCCTGGAGGAGCGCAAGGAATGGGCCGTGGCAATGTCCGGGCTGGAAGGCAGGGAAAAGCATCTGACCGGGCTGTTGGCCGGAGGCTGGAAGCAGCGCCTGGCCCTGGCCTGCGCAGTGCTGCACAAGCCGCCCATCGTGTTTCTGGACGAGCCCACCAGCGGGGTGGACCCGTTGAGCAGGCGCAAGTTCTGGGACCTGATTTACGAAATGGCCGGCCAGGGCGTAACGGTTTTTGTGACCACCCATTATATGGAAGAAGCCGAATATTGTCACCGCCTGGCGCTGATCTACAAAGGCCGCATCGTGGCAATGGACGCGCCCCACAGGCTGAAGACCCAAATGTTGGACGTATCCGTGCTGGACGTAAGATGCCGCCGCCCCCAGGAGGTCATCGACGCCATTGCGGCCATGGATGCAGTGCAGGACGCGGCCTTATTCGGGGCGGGCCTGCACGTGAAGGCGGGCGATCCTGACAAGGCGAAAAAAGCCATCACGGATTTGCTGGAAAAAAGAAACCTGGGTTCGTTTAGTGTAGAAAAAATCCTCCCCAGCATGGAGGATGTTTTCGTTTCCCTCATCGAATTGGAAGACCGCAAGGAAGAACAAGGCAGGGCGGCATGAAAGGCTTTAAATTCCAAAGAATGAGGGCCGTGGCCCGCAAGGAGTTCATTCACCTGATCCGGGATTGGCGCAGCCTGGCTTTGGCCATAGCCATTCCCGTGTTTCTGATCGCCATATTCGGCTGGGCTTTGACCATGGACCTGTCGGACGTGCCCACGGTGGTCTGGGACCAATCAAGCACCCCCCAAAGCCGGGACTATTTAAGCCATTTCCAGGGCTCGCCCTATTTCTCCGTCAAATACGGCGTGGACAATTACCGGGACATCCAAAAATACCTGGATACGGGCCAGGTGATTGTGGCGCTGGTCATTCCCTGGGATTTCGGGGATCGCATCCTGGCAGGCAAAACCGCGGACGTCCAGGTGATTGTGGACGGCGCCAACACCAATAACGCCAGCCTGGCTTTAGGATACGTGACCAATCTGAGCCTCATATACAACAGCAATATCCGTACGAAAAGAATGGCGGGGAAGCGCCTGGGCGCGACTCCGGGCCAGGCCGTCATTGAGCCTCGGGCCTGGTACAACGCGGACCTGAGAAGCCGGAACGTTATCATCCCCGGCATCATCGCCCTGGTTATGGTGGTTATCGCCGCCATGCTCACCAGCGTGACCGTGGCCAGGGAATGGGAAACCGGCACCATGGAGCAATTGATCAGCACGCCCCTGCGGGTTCCCGAACTAATTCTCGGCAAAATCATGCCGTACTTTGTGGTGGGCCTGACCGACGTGGCCATAGCCGTGGCCATGGGGCGGTGGATTTTCCACGTGCCTATGCGGGGCAATCCCGGGCTGCTGGTTCTGGCCTCCTCCATCTTTTTGCTGGGCGCCTTGTTTTTCGGCCTGCTTTTAAGCATCGCCTTAAAAAGCCAGGTGCTGGCCAACCAGATCGCCATTCTGTCGGGATACATGCCCACCCTGCTGCTTTCGGGCTTTGTGTTCGGCATACACAATATGCCGCTGCCCATCCAGGGAATCACCTATATTGTTCCGGCAAGGTACTTCATCGCCATGCTTCGGGGGATCTACCTGAAAGGAGTGGGGCTGGAAATCCTGTGGTTAAACGGGCTGTTGCTGACGATCTACGCCGCGGCCATGATGATTTTAGCGCATAAAAAACTCCGGCTTATGCTGGACTGACATAATTGAGGGGCGCGCAATGAAAGAACGCATCAAACAAATGCTGATCAAGGAATTCCTCCAGATGTTCCGCGACAAGCGCATGCGGATGGTCATCATGGTCATGCCCCTGGTCCAATTGACGATTTTATCCATGGCTTTGACCACGGACGTGAAGAACATCAAGGTCGCCATTGTGGACAGGGACAACACCGTGGAAAGCCGATCCCTGATTTCCAGGTTTTCGGACTCGCAATATTTTGATGTCGCCGTGACCTTGCGGGACGACTCCCGGCTTCCCCAAATGCTGGATAAGGGAGAAGTTCTGGCCGCCATCTCCATCCCCTACGGCTTTTCCGAAGACTTGAAATCCGGCAAGCAATCTCCAGTGCAGATCATTTGCGATGGAATCTTCAGCAATGACACGGCCATCATCATGAATTACGCCGGGCAGGTGACGGCCTTGTTCAACAGCCGGCATCTGGAAAAGGTCGCGGGAAAAATCGCCGACGCCGTCAACCTGGAAGGCCGGGCCTGGTACAATCCCAATTTGGAAAGCAAGTTCTATTACGTGCCCGGATTGATTGCGGTGATGCTGATTCTTGTGGGGCTGGTGCTCACCAGCATGGCCATTGTGCGGGAGAAGGAGATCGGCACCATCGAACAGGTGATGGTCACGCCCATCCGCAAGAGCGAGTTCATCATCGGCAAGACCCTGCCTTTTTTAATCACGGGGTACGTGACCATGACCCTGATGTTCATCATCGCCTATCTCGTCTTTGGGATACGCATCCAGGGGTCTTTGTTGCTGCTTTACGCATGCTCGGGCGTGTACATCACGGGAAATCTGGGTTTGGCGTTATTGGTGAGCGTGACGGCCAGAACCCAGCAGCAGGCCTTGCTGACCGCCTTTTTGATTATTGTGCCGGCGATCTTGCTGAGCGGGTTTATCTTTCCCATTCACAACATGCCGGAAGGCGTGCAGGCGGCGACCATCTTCAATCCCATGCGATGGTACCTGCAAATTCTCCATAGCATCGCATTAAAAGGCGTGGGCGCGGAGTCCCTGATAAAGCCCATGATCGCCCAGGCGGCGCTGGCTGCGGGCTTTCTGAGCCTGGCCATCATGAAATTCCAAAAGACGATTGATTAGAAAAAAAAGGGAGGCTGACGCCCGAAAACATCAGTCTCCCTTGAAAGCTCTTTATTTGGCTTTTTTTAGTGGCCGCAACAGGAACCGGGTTCTCCGCAACCGCCGTCGCCGCAGCCGCCGCCTTCTCCGCCGCCGCATCCGCCGCATCCGCCCTGAGTCTGGGTGGGAGCGTCGTTGATGCCCACGACCTGAATTTCAAAGGTCAGGGCTTCGCCGGCCAGGGGATGGTTGAGGTCGATGACCACTTTTTCCTCGTCGGCTTCAATAACCTTGGCGGGAATGGGCTGTCCGCCAGGGCCCTGCATGGCCACGGTGTCCCCGACTTTGGGGTCCAGGTTGGGCGGGATCTGGGAGCGTTCAAAAGCCCGATGAAGCTCGTCGCTCTTCTCGCCGTAAGCATCTTCCGGCTGCAGGGTGAAGGTTTTGGTTTCGTTCAGCTCCATGCCGTCCAGAGCTTTCTCAAAACCGCTAATCAACTGGCCGGCGCCCATCTGCACTTCCAGGGGCACACGGCCCTTGCTGGAGTCAAAAACCTCTCCGCTGCCGAGGGTTCCTGTGTAGTGCACCAAGACGAACTTGCCATTTTCCACGTTTTGCATGTCATTCTCCTTGTTGGTATCCATTTAGGACGTAGTTCTATAAAATGTATGCATCTTTTCAATAGAGGTCAAGGAAGGACTTGGAATTTTAATAAAAAAAATCGGCAATTCCGTCCGGACCTGTTTTTCCAAAAAAATTTGACTTTTTTGACTTGAGTCAAGGAAGCGCAGCGCCGTTTACCGTATGATGCAGTCAAGCCAGCGGGAAAAGGCCTTCCGCTCTTTTTGACCTATGCAAAGGAGAAGCCAATGAAAAGCATGAACATCTTTGATTCCAACGATTTTTCGGAAAAGGGAGTTTCAAATTTTCTGGTGCATGACTCCCCCTACTTTAAAATCATCAATTTCAACTTCAAGGCGGGACAGGTTCTTCCCATCCATTCTCACGATATTGAGGGGCAGCTATCCATTCTGGTTTTGGAAGGGGAAGGCGCTTTCCTGGGCGCAAACGAAAAGACCCTGCCCGCGAAAAAAGGGGACATGCTTGTTTGCGACATCGCCGCGCCTCATGGCATTCGGGCGGACGCCGACATGCGGGTCTTGGTGACCATAGCTCCGCCCATTTAGAGTTTCCGCCGGTGTAAACCATATTTGCAAGGAGAACGCTGTCATGATCGCTAACAACCAGTGTGGGATTTTTAGTTCATCCGCTGTAAAACTGACGAAGGATGACATTCTGTCCGCCATGAAATCCATAAGCGGTTACATTGACATCACGCCTTCGGATTTTCAGGAAATATACAAAATTGCGTTTCGCCATGCCATTGAAAGGCTGTCCCGACTGGTTAAGGCCGAAGACATCATGACGCGAAATGTCGTTTCCGTCGGGCCGGGCGCCCTTTTGTCGGAGACGGCAAGAGTAATGGAAGAAGCCAATGTGTCGGGCGTGCCAGTGGTGAATGACGACAATTTCATCATGGGAATCATTTCCGAAAAGGATTTCCTGGAGAACATGGGAGGCAAGAAGAATGGTTCGTTTATGGGCGTGATCGCCGAGTGCCTTTCCAATCGGGGGTGCGTCGCCATGCCAATCCGGGAGAAGTCCGCAAGGGACGTAATGACTTTTCCAGTAATCACCGCCCAAAGGGATAACACCATCTCCGAACTTTCCAAAATGCTTGCGGAGCATCAGATCAACAGGGTTCCGGTGGTTGACGGCAAGGGGCGTCTGGCTGGCATTGTTTCACGCGGGGACATTGTGGAATCCTATTGCGCCAGGGTGTTTTGAAAGGAGCCGTGCATGAAGTACTTTAGAAAAATGAAGGGCGAGACAGTCAGTCCCCCGAGAGTGAGTCTGCAAGAAATGGTTTGGTCGTGGATCGGTTCTTTTTTCGGTATTGCGGCGGTTGCCCTTGTTCATTTTCAGGCTTTGGAAAACACGGATAAGGTGATGATCATAGGGTCCTTTGGCGCGTCCGCGGTATTGATTTACGGCGCTGTCAGGAGTCCATTGGCGCAACCAAGAAACCTGGTAGGCGGGCATGTTCTGTCAGCCTTCATAGGGGTAACGGCCTACAAGCTACTCCCCGGGCAAATGTGGATCGCTTCGGCGCTGGCCGTATCCACTTCCATATTTCTTATGCACGCCACCAAAACCCTGCATCCTCCCGGAGGCGCCACGGCTCTCATTGCGGTGATCGGGAGCGCGAAAATTCATGATCTGGGATATCTGTACATGGTTGTTCCAGCCGGTCTTGGAGCGGCCGTCATGCTCGTGATCGCTCTGATAATAAACAATATACCGGAAAGCAGGCGCTACCCGGAATTCTGGCTGTAAAAAATGCCGGAAAAAAAGCCCGGTTTACGTGGACATGATGACTGTAATTCCTTTACTATGGAAGCATCGTACACATGACGGCAATTGCAATATGATCTTTTCCTCCTAAAATACACGGTGAGGGGTTGGAATACACTGGATTCCCTGCCGGGGCATTGGAGGGACGCCTATAAATAATCAAAACGGCTGCCGGTCAGCTATTAAGGAGGAGTCAATGAAACCAAGACAAATCAAGGAAGGCATCTTCTGGATGGGCTCTCTGGACTGGGACCGCCGTCTATTCGACGCCCTGATTCCCTTGCCGGACGGCACCACATACAACGCCTACCTCGTCCAGGGTCAGGACAAAACCGTTCTGTTCGACACCGTGGATATTCCCTTGGTATCGGAGATTCTGGATCAACTCCAGAACGTGGAAAGGATCGACTACGTAGTGTCACACCACGCCGAGCCGGACCATTCGGGCGGAGTGCCTGCAATCCTGGAAAAATATACGGAGGCCAAGGCCATTTGCACGGAAAAATGCAAGGCCATGCTCATGGACCGTTTTGAAATCCCTGAGGACCGGTTTCAAACCGTCGCGGACGGCGAAACCCTGGACTTGGGGGGCCGGACCCTGGAGTTTCTGCACATGCCCTGGGTCCACTGGCCGGAAACCATGGTCACCTTCATGAAGGAAGACGGGATTCTTTTTTCTTGCGACCTGTTCGGCTCCCACATTGCCAGCACCGATCTTTTTGTCAGGGACAAGGCCCGGGTCTATGAGGCGGCCAAACGCTATTACGCCGAGATCATGATGCCCTTTGCCAAACTTATTGCCAAACATCTGGAGCGCCTTGCCCCCTATGATATTCGGCTCATCGCCCCGAGTCATGGATCCCTGTACGACGAACCCGCGTTCATTCTGGACGCTTATCGGGAATGGGCGTCGGGCAAGCCTCATAACCTGGTGGTCATCCCCTATGTGTCCATGCACGGCAGCACCCGGATGATGGTGGACTTTTTGACCGACGAACTTGTCCGGCGCGATGTGAACGTGATGCGGTTCGACCTGTCCGAGGTGGACATCGGCAAATTAGCCATGGCTTTGGTGGACGCGGCCACCGTCATCATCGCGACGCCCACCGTGCTCACCGGCCCGCATCCCAAGGCCCTCTATGCCGCGGCCCTGGCAAACCTGATACGGCCCAAGGCAAGGTATGCCTCCATCATCGGCTCATACGGCTGGGGCACCAAGGTGGTGGAGCAGGTGGCAGCCGCCCTGCCGAACCTGAAGGTGGAAATTTTACCGCCGGTTCTGGGCAAGGGAATCCCAAAAACCGAGGAAAAGAAGGCCCTTTCGGAAATGGCCGACCAAATAGCGGAGCGGCATCAAGAGTTATAGCGGCGGCATTATCCGGTTGCCAACACATTTGCTTTTTTACTTTAACCAAGGAGAATTGACCATGTTTTGTTTTCAGTGTCAGGAAACGGCGAAAAACCAAGGTTGTACAGTCAAGGGTATGTGCGGCAAACCCGAAGAGACGGCGGACCTTCAGGACCTGCTGATCTACGTTTGCAAGGGCATTGCGGTCTGTGGGGAAAAGCTGAAGGAAAAGGGCGTCGTGGACAGGGAGGCGGGCCGCTTCATCTGCGAAGCCCTTTTCACCACCATTAGCAACGTGGCCTGGGACGACGACGTGCTCATCAACCGGATCAAGAAGGCGCTAAAGGTCCGGGACGGCCTCAAGGAAAAGGCCGGCGCCGATCTGCCCGGCGATCTCCCGGATTGCGTCACCTGGGCATCGGATGACAAGGGCGAAATCGTGGACAAGGCCAAGTCTGATGAGGTCCGCATCACGGCGGCCCAGAACGAGGACGTGCGCTCCCTTCGCGAGCTCCTGATCATCGGCTGCAAGGGGATCGCCGCCTATGCCGACCATGCGGCGATCCTTGGCCAGGAGAAGGACGACATCTACGGATTTCTCATGGAGGCCCTGGCTTCCACCACCAGGGACCTTTCCGTGGACGAGATGATCGCCATGGTCATGAAGGCGGGCGAGACGGCGGTCAACACCATGGCCCTCCTGGACGGGGCCAACACCGCCGCTTACGGCAACCCCGAAATCACCGAGGTGAACATCGGCGTCCGTAACAATCCCGGCATCCTGATCTCGGGCCACGACCTCAAGGACATGGAGGAATTGCTTAAGCAGACCGAGGGAATCGGGGTGGACGTTTACACCCACGGGGAAATGCTGCCCGCCAACTATTACCCGGCCTTCAAGAAATACGACCACTTCGCGGGCAACTACGGCGGATCGTGGTGGCACCAGAACAAGGACTTCGAGTCCTTCAACGGCCCCATTGTCCTGACCACCAACTGCCTGATCCCCATCAAAAAGGACAACACCTATCTGGACAGGCTGTTCACCACCGGCGTGGTCAACTACCCGGACGCGAAGCACATTGAGGACCGGCAGGCCGGAGGCGCCAAGGATTTTTCCCCTGCGATCGCGCTGGCGAAAACCTGCCAGCCGCCCGTGGAGATCGAGACCGGCAAGATCGTAGGAGGATTCGCCCACAACCAGGTCCTCGCCTTGGCCGACAAGGTCGTTGACGCCGTAAAATCCGGGGCCATCAAGCGCTTCGTGGTGATGGCCGGATGCGACGGCCGGCAGAAGTCTCGCTCCTACTTCACGGAGGTGGCGGAAAACCTGCCCAAGGACACGGTGATCCTCACGGCGGGATGCGCCAAGTACCGCTACAACAAGCTCAATTTGGGCGACATTGGCGGAATCCCTCGCGTTCTGGACGCGGGGCAGTGCAACGACTGTTACTCCCTGGCCGTGATCGCCCTGAAGCTCAAGGAAGTGTTCGGCCTGGAAGACATCAACGAACTGCCCATTTCCTATGACATCGCCTGGTACGAGCAAAAGGCCGTGGCCGTTCTGCTGGCCCTCCTGTTTCTCGGGGTCAAGGGCATTCGCCTGGGGCCGACCCTCCCGGCCTTTCTGTCCCCGACCGTGGCCAATGTGCTGGTGGAGAAATTCGACATCAAACCCATCGGAACCGTCGAGGAAGACATCGCGGCCATGATGGCCGGAAAGTAAAAAGCCCAATCCAAAGGGGGGCCTTGCAGCCCCCCGTTCATTCCGCCGGGCCTGATCGCCCGCACGGAGAATGCTTCTATTTATTCCGTGAAAACGAATAGTTCCTATTTCAAGGCGGCCAGGGCGGCGTCGTAATCCGGCTCCTCCCCGGTTTCGGGAACCAGTTGGGTGTACTTGACCTTGCCCTCCGTATCGATAATCACCACGGACCGTGCAAAAAGCCCGGCCAGGGGGCCGTTGGCGATTTTTATTCCGTAATCGTCGCCGAACCCTCCGGCCCTGAAAGCCGAAACCGGAACCACGTCGTCCAGGCCTTCGGCGCCGCAAAAACGCCCCAGGGCGAAGGGCAGGTCCATGGAAACGCACAGCACCACCGTGTTATCCAGGGAGCTAGCCTCGGCGTTGAATTTCCGGACGCTCATGGCGCACACGCCGGTGTCGATGCTGGGGAATATATTCAAAAGCACATTCTTTCCCTTGAATTCATCCAGGGAAAGATCCGAAAGGTCCACCTTTGTCAGGGTGAAGCCCGGGGCTGTGGTTCCTATGCCCGGGAGTTCGCCGACGGTTTCAAATGGGTTGCCTTGCAATGTAAACTGAGCCATGGTCTTTCTCCTTTCACGTGAGAAAAGCAGTCAGGGGGATAAAGATGTCGCTCCTGTCCAAAACCTACCTGAAAACATAAGAGCGGCCCGCCGTGTGGCAAGGGCCGTATTGATAATTCTTATCAACATGAATGACATTCTTAATAATTCAGCCTTTTACTTTTTCCAGCCACGCTTTGATGACGGCAAGCATCAGCCCGGTATTCCCGATCATGCAATGGTTCTGGGCGTGCTCCTTTCGGGTGAATATCCGCCCTTCCACGGATCGGGCGTTCTTGAGGGCGGCGACCTGCATATGATGCATTTTAAGCGGGATGAAATGGTCTTCGTCGCCGGTTAAAATCAGCACGTCCTGCTTCACCAGCTCCGACTTGAGGTTGTCCGCGTTCAACTTTTGCATTTCGTGAAAGAGATCCACGATGGAATTTTTGCCTGTGATGTACATGAAGTTTTCCACGCCCCATTTTTCCTGGGGCATGAACTTCATCTTCCACCGGCTCGAGACCTCGGTAAGACGGGGATGTTTCATGAACCAATTGGCCAGCGCCTGCAAGGCTTTGGGAGGGATCTGCATATAGTCGTAGGCGATGCTGGAAGCGATCACCTGCTTGATCCGGGGCTCAAAGGCTGCGGCGCGAAAGCAAAACCACCCTCCCATGGAAAATCCCAGGAGCGCGCATTCTTCCAGGCCGAAATGATCCAAAACGGCCTTGACCGGCTTTTCCCAGCGATAATCCAAATAAAGGCCTTTTTCCTTGAGCGCCGCCCCCTGGCCCGGGCCTTCAAACAAAAGCACGTCGTAACCCCGGTTGCTGAAATACACGGCGCACGAAAGCAGCTCCTCCATATAGGAGTCAAACCCGCCATGGATGACCATGGGACCCTTGGAATTATCTCCGGACGCCGGAATTTGCACAGCGGGAATGGCCGCCCCTTCGTAGGGAATCCAAACGCGCTCCAGGGATTCGCCTTCAAAAAGGTCATTGTAAAACATGTCTATGAACATGTCGTAAATGCGCTTTTTGTCCGGGTCCGAGGGATGGACGAAAAAATCGGCGGCCCGGCAGTTGAACACGGCGTTCAGCAGCCGCCCCTGCTCCAGGGCGATGTTCATCCGGGCCAGGAGGGCGTCCTTCCAGTCGTCCAGCTTCCTGATTTTTGCGGCTGCGGCCTTCATGTCCTGCAAAGAAGTGTATCCCCAGGAATGCCAACGGTTTAGCTGGAAATCGAAAATTTTCACCTTGTGGAGATCATGATACCCTACGGGAAATTGAAAATCTTCCATGGAAAAACCTTTCAGGGCTCAACGTTTGATAACAAAAAAAAGCCCGGATCAACCATATCTTGCCGGCTGCAGGAGCACTGATCATTGTGAATAGAACGGTGGAGAAATGGTACTGTATCCCCATCACAAGGTCAAGCGTTGGGCGCCGCGGCAAGACCATTCCTTTTTATAGGATTTTACTTCCGAAAGCAGGCCGTGCTAGGCCGGGTGAGGAAGGTTTTAATGAAGAGGGTTTTGATTGACATAAGGCGGTTTCCTCCGTATTCTGAATAAAATGCAAATATTAGATCAACACAGCTTTCACGGATAAGGCCGAAGCATGGACCATGCAAACCTCAAAAAATTTACCAGGAGCAGTCATGAATAAGGAAAATACTCCCAAGGAAACCTATGTCCGGGTAAAGGATAAGGCGGGAAATGAGTTTATCTGCCCCATTGACGCTCTCACCAACGTGGATGAAGCAACCGAAGAGCAACTGGATGAATGCGTGGATAATGGCGTGACGGGCCGATTTGCCGGCAATATTCCGATTCAGGATTCCTAAGCGAAAGAACACGGGCCTCCTTTTTCTTCCAATCATGGGCTCGAAAAATTTGGAAAATTTTTTACGTTAAGGCGGGGAACAATGGCGATCAAGAATACGCTTGCGGCTTATGCGCTCACCCTTCTGGTGTACATGGCAGGAGACATCCTCTGGGTTGGGTTTTTCGCCAAGGGCTATTACCACAGAAGGATGGGGGCTCTGTTCAGCGACCAAGTCAATTGGATTGCCGCCTCCCTTTTCTACCTGATCTTTGTTTGCGGCGTGCTGGTTTTCGTGGTTTACCCGGCAATATCCGGGGATAATTTCAAAGAGGCGCTTTGGAAAGGGATGCTATTCGGCTTGGTGACCTACGGGACATTCGACCTGGTTAGCATGGCGCTGTTTAAAGGTTGGCATGCCGATGTGGTCGTAATAGACATGGCCTGGGGGATGGTCATAACAGGGGCGGTTTCGGCGGCGGGTTTTTTTATCGTCAAGTGGCTTAACTGATGCGTTGTCATGCAGAGATCCCCGATCCCGTTTTCAGGGGCCCCGCTTGCTGCGCCCGCGAAGGCGTTGGGTCCCCCAGCCCGTCATTTTTAATGGTCCCTATTCTTTCGTCGTCATTCCCGAGCGTCCTTGTCGGGAATCCAGCGTCTTCAGTCTTTAAAGCAATAATGACACTGGGTCCCCGCGTTCGCGAGGATGACGAGATTGATCGGCCAGAATACCGTCTTAGGTCTGCCCATTCTCCTGCCTGTATTGAGGAGCGCCGCTTGCTGCGCCCGTGTAGGGGTTGGATCCCCCAACCCTTGAGCAGGGCAAGCCCTGCCCCTACATTCCTACCCCCCAGCAGGAACGCCAGGATGGGGAGAAATACGTTATTGCCTCATTCGAGCATCAACAAGCCCCTGCTTTTTTTGAAAAAAGAGTCCTTCGGACCCCGGCAGCAAACTACGCTGCCGCGGCCACCCGAAAAGCATCGTTACGTAAGGCTCCGCGAAACCCAACAACCGCGAAGCCATCCGCACCCGTGTGTAAAAAAGCCGCGCAACGGGATCTTATCAGGCCCCTTTCCCCTGGCAGGGGGCTTGCAAAACCAACTCTGAGTATGCAATCGTTCCTTAAAGTCTATTCTTGAGTGAATATGTCAGCCCCGCCGAAAAAGATGTCCAACCAAATGGCGGGCAAATAAGTCCAATTTTCATCATTTACGCTCAAGTAATAGACCGTTAACTCTTCTCCTGATCCAGAATATTGCGACGAAGTAAAAATTTCTACATGGTCTTTTTTCCATCCAATATATGAAAATGCATATGTAAACAGCAATGCCGCGAGGGCTGCCGAACAGATTATGCTCTTTTTATACCTCATCTGTCCTTCCTCGCTTACATAACAAGATAGATGATACCTACCGTGGATGGCGCCGGCAGAGCAGTATCCTGCCAGTGTGGGTAGCATTTTTTGTTCAGCCAAAACAGTCCTGCTATATCAAAGAAACTCTTTGCAAAGGGCTTGCTCAATCAGCCGGTTTTTTTATATTTTTACCGTCGTTTTCTAAAAGCCCTGGTGATGGAAAGTTAAGGATTCTCTCCGGATCAACAAGTATCACATCATCGTTATGTGTGACCCCAATACACCACTTCATTCCTGAATCGAAAATGCAGAAGTCGTAATCTTCCCAGGGCTGTAAGCTGTCGTAAAATTCCAAAATTTCTTTTGGCAGCGTTTCAAATAGTTGATTTGAAAAATCAAAGTAGTAGTAAATCTTATTGAGATTCAAAAATTTTGATGACCTTAATACGTCAATATCTTTAATTCCTTTTAACTGACAAGCTGTAGGCAAGTTGCTCGGAATATTGACATCCTTGGATTTAAATTTTGCTAAAAAGGCCTCGACTATTGGCTTAGCCTCTTGGGAGCTTATTTCAATTCCAGGCTCTTTAGTGCTTCCGTTATCATTCATGGCTTCGCGATCTCGGGTATACGTTAAAAAGTCTCGGCCCTGGTTGATGAAAAGTTTATAGGCGATATTTCACCAAATGCAAGCCGTTAGGACAAGGTTTTTTTGTGCAAAAGCTCCCGGATTGCGTCTATCCAGCCACTGTAACAGGGCATATAATCAACAAAGCCAGGGATGGGCGGGGAAAACCTGAATTGAAATGAACACGGGTCATATTCGGTTCTTGCGATTTACAAAAGAAAATAGTATAGGTGTCAAACCAATGTTTGGAACCTGTTTGCATACGGAGGAATACGCTGGAATGCCTGGGGGGGTCATTAGGTTCGTCTGCATCCTGTTTTTATCTGCGCTGCTATTCTTTTTTCTTTCCCCTATCCATGGCATGGCCGAACCGGGCGAAGTTTTAGCCAGAGTCAACGGCGTAAACATTTACGGGTGGCAAATAACCCTGGCGGAAAACCTTTTGTTCGGAAGCCGGAATCCCCATGTGCATACGGAATCTCAAACCCTAAAAAAAGAAATCCTGAAAAACGTCATTGATATGGAAGTCCTTTTTCAGGACGCCCAAAAGCGGGGCATCGAGCCGGACAAACGTCTGGTTGACGGGTTTGTGTGGAATTATAAGGCCAGTTTTCCGTCATTGGCGGAATATCAAAGCGCCTTAAGAGGCATGAACGCCACGGAGCGGGAAATCGTGGACCTGGCAGGCAGAATCGTGGTTATGGGGGCCTGCATCGAGGAGCGGTACGGCGCGTTGCTTACGCCCACCGAAGCCGAGGCCCAAAAATATTACGACGAAAATCCGAACGATTTTGTTTTGCCCCGGGCTCTCCGCGTCCGGCATATCCTTATTAAAAAGGACGCTGCCAAGGGCGTTGACGGAAAAACCGCCAAGGCCCGGGCGCAGCAAATTCTCGCCAGGGTGAAAAAGGGCGGCGAGCCCTTTGCAATCATAGCCCGCGAGGCCTCGGACGGGCCCGAGAAGGATCAGGGCGGAGACATGGGATATGTCTCCGAGGGCGCCCTGAAAAACACGGAGCTCGAACCCCTGGAGAAAGTAATTTTAAAGCTCCAGCCCGGAGAGATAGGAAATCCGGTGGAGACGGACATCGGGTTTCATATTGTAAAGGCCTTGGATGAAAGGCCCGAAAGCATCACCCCGTTTGAAACTGTCAAGGAAAGGCTGATAAGCGCCCTGCAGAAGAAGAAGATGGTGGAGGCCTTGAACCAACTCGCCTCGGAGTTAAAGCCAGGGTTTGATATTGAAGTTTTAGCCAATCCTTAGGATCCAATAGGGTTTCAGCCGGCCGCGCCTCCCCCCAGTTGATCGCGGCCGGGTGATGGGCGTCATCTTGGCATCAGCAGCACAGGGTTTATAGGAGAGGACTTTAAGCCGGAATTCGCCGAAAAACTGAGAAGGCCCCGCCTGTCGGATTTTTCGGCTTTTTTCGAGTGGATGTGGTCGCTCCCGGTTTTGTCCAGTCGTTGAAATTTTAACCAGGCTATCCCCCCAAGTCCTTGGAATTCAATCCTGCACGGACAGGTCCGGCGGGACGATTTAACCAGTAGGGCCTTGCGTTTTAACGCCGGCTCGGCGTTTTTTCACGTTTGATCAGAGAATGGAGGCAAAGAATGGGCTTTGAAAGGGTTTGGCACAAATCGTATCCCAAGGGAACTCCCAACGAAGTTGAGTTTGAAAAAATCACCATGCCGGAAGTCCTGGACAGGACGGCCCGGGATTACCCCGACAAGGTCGGGTTTATTTATATGGGCAAAAAGATCACCTTCGCCCAGTTGAATTCCATGGTCAACAGGTTCGCCAAAGCGCTCATGGACCTGGGCATTACAAAGGGCGACAAGGTGGGGATGATCCTGCCGAACATCCCCCAGGTGGTCATCGCCAACCTGGCGACCCAGCGCATAGGCGGGGTGACGGCCATGAACAATCCCCTGTACACGGAAAGGGAGCTGGCCCATCAGTTGAACGATTCGGACGCCAAGGCGGTGGTGACGCTGGATCTGCTCTTGCCCCGGCTGGAGAAGATCAAAAGCAAGACCAAGGTGCAAAACATCATCACCTGCCACATCAACGATTTTCTGCCTTTTCCGGTCAAGCAGCTTTTCCCCTATGTAAAAAAGGACATGTACCGGAAGATTACTCCCGGCCCGAACCTGTACCAGTTCATGGATCTTTTGAAAAAGTACAAGGACGACCCGGTTCCCAATCAATCGGAATGGGACGACGAAGCGGCCCTGCTATACACCGGCGGCACCACCGGAGTGAGCAAGGGCGCGATCATCACCCATTCCAACCTTTCGGCGGTGGCTCAGATGTTCAAGGCGTGGTTTCCCGAAATCTCTTATGGGGACGCCGAGCGGCTTATGGGCATTTATCCGATTTTTCATTCCGCGGGATATTCCGTCAGCCAGAACTTCATCATCTATAATGCTTGGACCGGCATTATGGTGCCCAGGCCGGAGCCCGGCGTGATTATCGACATGATCAAAAAGTTCAATCCGACCTTTTTGCCGGGAGTGCCCACCATTTTTATGGGCCTGTTGGCCAACGAGGAATTCCGGAAGATGGATCTTTCGGGCGTCAAGGGATATTTCGGCGGGGCGGCCCCCTTGTCCGAGGCCACGCTCAACGATTTGAAGAAACTCCACGGCGCCGTCATCAACGATGTGTTCGGCGCCACGGAAAACACGGCGTTCGGCACATGCACCCCTTGGAAGGGCAAGGTGAAACTGGGAACCGTGGGCGTGCCCCTGCCCAACACGGACATCAAAATCGTGGACATGGTGACGGGCGAAAACGAAATGCCGCCCGGCGAGCCCGGAGAAATCTGCATCAAGGGCCCCCAGGTCATGAAGGGCTATTACAACCGGCCCGAAGAAACGGCCAAGGCCCTCAAGGACGGATGGTTTCACATGGGCGACGTGGGCGTCATGGACGAGGAAGGATATCTTTCCATTGTGGATCGCAAAAAGGACATGATCATCGCCAGCGGCTACAATATTTATCCTGCGGAAATCGATGAAATCCTGCTTTTGCATCCCGAAATCGCCGAGGCCTGCACCATAGGCATCCCCGACGATTACCGGGGCGAGACGGTCAAGGCCTGGGTGGTTTGCAATCCCGGGGTGGAATTGTCCGAGGAGCAGGTCATGAGCTATTGCAAGGAGAAGCTGGCCGCCTACAAGGTTCCCAAGTCGGTCAAGTTTGTGGATGAGCTGCCCAAAAGCGCCATCGGCAAGCTCATGCGGCGCGAAGTGCGGCGCATGGAGTTGGAAGGCGCCAACGTTGTGATGCCGGGGGATCCCGAAGCGGCCAGGCCGGAGGCGGAATCCGCCTAAACCAAGCATGGCGGGCTTAGGAGATTGCATGAAAAAAGCGCTCATAACCGGGGCGACGGGCTTTATCGGCGGCGCTCTGCTTAAGGAAAACCTCGCCCGGGGAAACGAAGTCCGGGCTTTCCACTTGCCCGGCGACCCGGAGATCGGGGTTTTGGATCAGCCGGGCGTGGAGAAGTTCGCCGGAGACATTACGGACCTGGATTCGGTCGTGCAGGCGGCCAAGGGCGTGGACGTGATTTTTCACTGCGCGGCCATCGTCTCGGACTGGGCGCCGGAAAGCCTGTTTCAAAAGGTGATGGTCGGGGGGGCGGAAAACGTGTGCAAGGCGGCCCTGGAAGCAGGGGTCAGCCGCCTTGTGGACATCTCCACCAACGACGTGTTCGGAACGAGCGAAGAAGTCGTCATGGACGAAACCTTTTCTTTAAGCCCCTGGGGAGAGCCTTATCCGGACTATAAAATCAAGGCCGAGGAGTTGGTCTGGAAGTACTATAAAGAACACGGACTGCCTGCAACCATGGTTTATCCGTGCTGGGTCTACGGGGAGGGGGACAAGACCTTCGTCCCCCTCCTGGCGGACGCCATAATCAACAGGGAAATGCTGTTTTGGAGAAAGGACGCCCTGGTCTGGCCCACGTACATTGAAAACCTGACGGACCTTTTGATGCTCATTGCAGAGGATGAAAGGGCTGTTGGAAACGGGTATCTGGTCCATGACGGAGAGTCCGACACCCTCCGGAATTTCAGCAAAAAAATCGCCCTGGCCCTGGAGGTCAAGCCGCCGGCCCTGCGCATCCCCTACCCCGCCGCTTACGGGGCGGCGGTTGTCATGGAAAGGGTCTGGAAACTTCTGAAAAAAGCGGATCGTCCCCTTTTGACAACCTACACGGTGAAGAATTTAGGCTCCCGTTTGCGTTTTTCCATAGAAAAAGCCAAACAGAATTTGGGCTGGACCCCCAAGATCAGTTATAATGAGGGATTCGAGAAGACCATGGCCTGGTTGAAGACCCTGGATCTCGAATCCCTCAAACAAAAATGATCACAAGCCGAAAGGATGAGCCATGCCCAATCCCCCCGAATCGTATGAAGTGCGGCCCATGACCAGGAAAGAGCTTGACACGGCTGCTCGCTGGGCGAAACAGGAAGGCTGGAACCCGGGCGTGCACGACGCGGAATGCTTTTTCAAGACGGATCCTGCGGGGTATTTTGCAGGCTTCGTGGACGGAGAAATGGTGGCCAGCATATCCGCCGTTTCCTACGGGGAGGATTTCGGATTCATCGGCTTTTATATTGTCAAGCCCGAGTATCGCGGCCAGGGCTGCGGCATCAGGGTCTGGAACGCGGCCATGGAGCACCTGGGAGGCCGGAACATAGGCCTGGACGGAGTGCTTGCCGAGGAAAAGACCTACGAAAAGTCGGGGTTTAAGACCGCGTATCACAACATCCGGTTCGAGGGCGTGGGAGGCGGTTTCAGGCCGGGCTCCGTGGAGCCGTTGGGCGCCTTTTCCTTGGACGAAATTCTGGAATACGACTCCCGGTTTTTTCCCGTGCGCAGGGAGGGTTTTTTAAAGGCGTGGCTCGCCATGCCCAATATCTTCGCCTATGGGCTCAGAAGCAACAACGCCCTGGCAGGATACGGGGTGGTCAGGTCTTGCTCTTCCGGCTATAAAATCGGGCCGCTTTTTGCGGATGACGCAAACACCGCCGAGGAAATCTTTCGCGCCCTGGTTGCGCATACGCCCAACGGGCCGTTTTTTCTGGACGTCCCGGACGTGAACCAGGAAGCCATGAATCTCGCCAAGCGGCGCCGGATGGCGCCGTCCTTCGAAACCGTGCGCATGTACACCCAAAATGCCCCGGACATCAAACTTTCGGGAGTCTTTGGAGTGACATCCTTTGAACTTGGCTGATCAGGCCGGAAAGGAGCGCCAGGCATGGAGGGGCTGGCCGGCAAAAGAGTTTTCATCACCGGAGGTTCAAGCGGGATCGGATTGTGCACGGCGGAATCCCTGGTCAGGGAAGGCGCCAGCGTCTGCCTGTTCGCCCGCAATGAGGAAAAATTAAAGGACGCGGCCGAACACGTGGGTTCGCTTTGCCGGGAGGGCTGCAAGGCGGCGTTTTACTCCGTGGACGTTTCGGACAACTCCCAGGTGCGGGAAGTCATGGACAAGGCGGCGGTGGAGTTTGGAGTCCCGGATATATTGATCAACTGCGCGGGCCGGGCAAAGCCCAGGGTTTTCGAGGAAGTATCCTACGAGCAGTTCGACGAAACCATGAAAATCAACCTCTACGGCGCAAGGAACGTTATTGCGGCCGTCCTGCCCTACATGCGGGGAAGAGGCGGGCACATCGTCAATACGGCCTCCGTGGCCGGGCTTATAGGCGTATTCGGCTATACGGACTATTGCGCGTCCAAATTCGGGATTATCGGCTTTTCCGAGGCGCTTCGCAGCGAACTGGACGGCCAGGGCATAGGCGTTTCGGTCCTGTGCCCCCCGGACACGGACACTCCAGGGCTTGCGGAGGAGAACCTCACCAAGCCGCTGGAGACCCTGGCCATCTCGGAAAGCGCCTGCGTGCTGTCAGCCGATAAGGTGGCCCAGGCCTTGATCAACGGCGTCAAAAAGAAAAAATTTCTGATCATACCGGGTTTGGACGGAAAAATGTCCTGGCTGGCCAAGCGCCTGGCGCCGGGGCTTGTGGACTGGATTATGAAAAGGGCGATTAAAAAAGCCCGGAAAGGTAAACAGCCTTGACGCGCCCAACGTGTAAGATCAAAGCTGCGGCAATGCGGACCTCTCCCTTACGCATTCTGTCCGCCGTTTTTTGCCTGACCGCCGTCCTTTTGTTCCAGGCGTGCTCCCACCACGTTCCCATCAAACCCGAAACGCCTTTCATCTGCTACCGAGCGGCGGTGCAAAATGGAGACGCCCTGGAACGACTGGCCCCCGTGTTCCAGGCCTGGGGCGCGGACAAAGCGCATAACAGGATCGGCCGGCCCAAGTCCTTTTTGGACGCAAATAAAAAGCCGCAGGTCTACACGGATTCCGGGGAGCCGGTTTTTTTCGTCCGGCAAACCCAATTCTCCACATCCAAGGGCGACTACACCAATTTGGTTTATCGGATTCATTTTTCCAAGATTCCCTATTCCCTGATTCCTTTCACTCTCACGGCCGGTAAAAATGCAGGGCTGCTGGTCGTGATCACCCTGAACCAAGAGGAACGCCCGGTTCTCGTCACTACAGTGCACACCTGCGGCTGCTACCTTTCCATCATCCCAACAACCCATCTTCCGAAGGAATGCCTGCCGGAGGGTTGGGAAGACGCGCCGCAAAGGGTTTATGGAGAAACCCATCCGGCCCTGCTGCATTACTCACCGGACCAGGGCCAGCGGCTGCTGATTGAGTTGCGGCCTGAAATTCATCGGGTTATGAACGTTCGCGCGGTTAACGAGCGGGAATTGGATGCATGCAACGATTCATTGGAGGAAGCCCCCATCATTGCAGCCGACAGCTTGCGGGAACTGGAGATTGCCGGGGGAGGAAGCGTAAGTTTTTTCCATGAAAGCGGGGTGAGGAAAGGGTTTGTAAAAAACTCCGTCAAGCCGTGGGAAAGCCTGCTCATGAGTTGGATGGCTTTGGACTTGTTTGTGGGTTCGGACAAGGCGTATTCGGACTCCATGGTCAAGGACAATCCTTTTTACACGAGCTTAAAGCCATGGAACCGGCAAAAGTCCAACATGCTGCGGTTTCCGGACTTTCTCAGGTTTTGGGGCTATGATTTATAGTACGGCAAGCCTTCCGATTTACTCTCATTATTTTCACCTCCGGCTGATCAGGGAATTGACATCGAGGCCAAACCTTGTTTAGTCTTGCTCGGGATATTTTACACTGCGACAACATGGCATTAGGGAATTGGGGGGACAAAAACAAATGCGCTTAAGCCGTCTTAAAGGCGTATCAGAGATGCAGCTGGCGCCCCTGACCCTGAAATTTACAGGCGACCACGCCCACCTGGAAGCCCCCTTCAGAAACTATTACGACCAGTTTACCTTGCGCCAGACCCGTGTGGCGGGTTTGCTGGCCATGGTCTTTTACGCCCTGTTCGGCATCATGGACCTTTACTGGGCGCCGGAGGTCAAAGGAACCCTGTGGTTAATCAGATACGCCGTTGTCTCCCCCCTTTTTATCGCCTTCCTTTTGGTCATCAATTCCCGAAAGTTCAAGCCAAAATACATCCAGGGGGCGATCTCGTTCATGATCATTCTCACGGGAGTCAGCATCATAGCCATGATGGTGGTTGTCGCCCCCAAAATGTTTTCCGCCGGGCTGATTGTGGTCCTTTTTTTTAACTTCACCGCCATTGGCGCGCGTTTCACCTGGGCCACCTTTTCCGCCTTTGTCATCGCGTTGGTGTACAACCTGACGGCCTTTTTCTTCCTCCATCCGCCTATGGAGCGGATAGTCGCCACCAATGTCATCACCGCCAGCCTCATTGGCATAGGTTTTTTCGCCTGCTACTCTCTGGAATACAAGGAAAGAGCCAGCTTTTTCCTCTCCTACCTCTTGAAGGAGGAGCAAAGAAAGGTTCTTTCCATAAACGCCGGGCTGGAAAAACGCATTGAAGAACGGACAGCGGAATTGGAGGAAACCAACCTGAACCTGACTCTGGAAATGGAGGAGCACCGGCTTTCGGAGAAAAAACGCGCCCGCCTGGAACTGGAGCTGCGCCACGCCCAGTATATGAAAGCCATCGGCACCCTGGCCGGCGGCGTGGCCCACGACTTCAACAACCTGCTCATGGGCATCCAAAGCAGAGCGTCTTTGATCCTGATTACCAGCGACCCCGGGCATAAGCATTACGAGCATGCCAAAGGGATAGAAAAACTGGTCAAAAGCGCCTCGGAACTGACGCGCCAATTGCTGAATCTGGCCAGGGGCGGCAAAAGGCAGGCCCAGCCCAGCAACCTGAATCAGCTTATCCTCAAGACCGCCCACATGTTCGGAAGAACCAAAAAGGAAGTCAGCATACACCTCAATCTTCTGGACAACCTGTGGGTTGTCGACGTCAACCGCACCCAATTCGAACAGGTTTTGCTCAATTTACTTTTAAACGCCTGGCAGGCCATGCCCCAAGGCGGAAATATTTTCATCCAGACGGAAAACAGGTCCCTCATCGCCCCGGAATCCACGCCGGGAAATCTGCCGCCGGGGGATTACGTCACCGTCAGCGTGGCGGATACGGGCACTGGCATGGATCAGGAAACGCTCAAGCGGATTTTCGACCCCTTTTTCACCACCAAGGAAATGGGCCGGGGCAGCGGCTTGGGCCTGGCCTCGGCTTACGGCATCGTGGACAACCACGGCGGGGTCATACAGGCGACCAGCCAAATGAGAAAAGGCTCCCGGTTTGAAATCTTTCTGCCCCGAAGCGGCAATGACCTCCCCCAGGAAGAGGAGCAGGAACCGGCGATTGTCAATGGCTCCGGCCTGATTCTGATCATCGACGACGAGTACCCGGCGCTCCACGCTTGCCGGGAGCTTTTGGAAAGCCTGGGCTACACGGTCATCGGCTCCCAGAATCCCTTGAAAGGCATCAGAATCTACCAGGAAAGGCAGGACGAAATCCAAATGGTGGTGCTGGACATCATCATGCCGGCGATGTCCGGCGTGGAGGTGTTCGGCAAACTGCGGGAAATCAATCCCGAAGTGAAAATCCTCATTTCCTCCGGCTACAGCATGGACGGAAGCGTGGCCGAACTCATGGAAAGAGGCTGCAACGGCTTCGTCCAAAAGCCATACAACATCCAGAGTATCTCCCAAAAAGTCCACGATATCCTCAAATAGTGTCTGTCCATAAATCCTGGATTTCCCAGGCTGGATAGGACTTTGATCAGCATTCGTTCTTTTTCCGCTGGCCGTCGTAGCCACGCACTGTGATTTTCATGTCCCAAAGCTATAGATCGCAGGTTTTCGGGCGCACCTGCCCTGTGGAAGATGATTCCTGCAATCCAGATGCCGGTTTAAGCTGCTTGTTTTTTCAACTCTGCCCTTGCCAGGGTGAGCAAGTTCGCCGCCGTCACCGACGGCCCAGACATAACTTTGAAAGAACTCCCATCCTTTCCAGGTGCAGCGCCCCAATCCAAAACTGCGCTTGAGCCAGGATATTCCGGACTCGATGCCTGCACGGAATTTCCTGAGTCTTTTGTGTACGTACTCGCTGAGGCGCATGTCCGCCACTTTGATGCCGCGCCTTTTGGCGAAACAAAGGTCCTTCACGCCCCTTTTTTTTGGCCTCATCGACATTGTCCGTAGATGCAAAACCGCCGTCAAATCCATGCCGTTTGAATAATCATCCTTCCTTAGCGCCTGGTGAATGCAAATTTTTTGCAAAAAAACGTAACCCGTGAAAACAGGCTGACGACTCATTGAACAGAAGGCCTATCCGGATTCAGGTTTTCAGGGTCTGGTTCCTTTCAGCCGGATGATTTGGCTGCTCCGGCGGGAAATTTGCAAGGCAGGCATGCAGCCATTGCGGCCGAGCAAAAATAATGGCGTTACTTTAGCTGGTTTAGGCGCCCGGGCTTCCTTTGCCAAGGGATGTGCGCAACCATTAACGCGTGCAATTTTCAGTTCCCTGTCCCCACCCAGGATGTGTGGGAGCCCGGGCGATAACCAAGGAAAATCATGTGTGGTATAGAACCGGAAGCATTGCTGCATGCGGGGTTTTTCTCCGGTGCGGAAAGGGCTGTGTGGGCGGCAGGCGGTTATTGTGTTAAAATCGGCATCCACAGAGTGTGAGACGCAAACAGCTTTAGGAGGCGGGCCGAAGTCCAGACCCGCCCCAGGGGCGTCAGGAGGCCGAATCATTACCGACGAAGCCCGCATCATTGAAAGAATACTGAATGGGGATGCGAATTCCTTTGAGCATCTGCTTGAGGCCCACTCCCACGTGGTGGCGAGCATCGTGCGCCGCCGTGTGCCCGAGGACCAGGTGGAGGACGTAGCCCAGGAAGTATTCATCAAAGCGTATAAATCCTTGGCCAACCTGAAAAACAGGGATGGTTTCAGGCCATGGGTTTCGTCCATTGCGGTCAAGACCTGTTGCGACTTTTGGCGAAAGCGCTATAAATCCAAGGAGGTCGCCATGACCGCCCTGGCGCGGGAGCATCACGACTGGCTGGACAAGATCTATGCGGAGGAATCCACAGCCGACTTTGAAAGCCTGTGCGCCCAAAAGGAAGCCAGGGAGGTGCTGGACGCCGCACTGGCCCGTTTATCCCCCAAAGACCGCATGGTAGTGGAGCTTGTCTACCTGGAGGGGATGACCGGGCGGGAAGCGGCCAAAATCCTTAAATGGACGACGGCCAATGTGAAAGTCAGATGTTACAGGGCCAGAAAAAAATTGGAAAACGTTTTGCTGGAAAGGCATAACGGATAAGCAGGAGGCGGTATGGAACAGAAAAACAAGGATTGGGAAAAGACAAGATCCATCCTATCCGCTGTACACCGGAACAGGGAGGAGGCCGCCCTTAGCCCGCAGTGGCAAAGCCGGGTTATGGACGCCGTTAGAACATTGCCCCGCAAGGAGGCGGTGGAAGAACGGCCCTCCGTGATGCTGGAACGCATGGTCTGGCGCTTTGCCCCGGTGGCCTGCGTTCTGATTGCGGCCATGACGTTGGTTCTGTTAAGCCAGGATTTTACCCCCCAATACGGGTTGGTGGAAGCCATGATGGACGACTCCCTGGGTAACTTGCTGGTCCAGACCATACAAATGCAATAACAGGATAAGGATTATGAAACCGATAAAACTGTATGCCGGGCTTTTCCTGGTTTTCTTCCTGGGAGCCCTAGCAGGAGGGCTTGGCATGGGCATGTACCAGAAACACCAGCGGGCTTCGTTTTTTGAGGAACGCCAGGGCAAGCACCTGAAATTCGTATTAGAGCGCTTGACCGAGGATCTGGACCTGACTCAGGAGCAGCAGATCCGGATTAAAAGCATTCTGGAGGATTTCCGGAAAAACATGATGAACCTGCAAAAGAAGCATTTTCCCGAGATTGACGCCCTGTTCAAGGAGCATCGCGTTCAAATCAGCAAAGTGCTTAATGAAGAGCAAAGGAGAAAGTTTGAAGAAATCGAAAAGCGCATGATGCGCAGGCCGCCTCCAGGCCCTCCGGGCAAGGGCGGCCCCAAACCTCCGCCGGGAGATCGCCCTGAGTTTTCAGGCGACAGGCCCCAGCCTCCCAGGGACGGGATGCAGCCTCCGGGCGACAGGCCCAAGCCTCCCAGGGGAGGTTTTCAACCTCCCGGGGACGGGCCTCAACCGCCGGACGGAGGGCCTCAGCCTCCTCTCGAGGACGCACAGGAGCCGGAGGATCAACCCGACGCTCCGCCCGCTTCTGAGGAATAGAATCGATCAAAACGGGCTTCCGCAAAACGCGGAGGCCCGTTTTTTTTGCACGCCTTAAAAAGCATCCTAAACAACAAGGCTTATTGAAATCCATAAATTTCAAATAGTTCCGTATGCATTCCCACGCGAAGCATGGGAACGAGTCTTTGGACGCCGCTTTCGCCCGCCGTCCTACTAAGACTCCTGCAATCTCTCCCGGCCGCGCCTTTTGTTGCTAAAGCAACACGGCGCCATACTGCCGTTGCCTGGGCCGCCCTGCGAGGAGACCTCGCAACTACAGCACGCGGGGACCGTGAAACTGCAACGAGGAGACCTCGCAACTACAGCACGCGGGGACCGTGAAACTGCAACGAGGAGACCTCGCAACTACAGGGCGCGGCAAGCAGCGCCCCTACGGCGCGGAAACCGCGCAACTACGAAAAAACGGTTTCGAATAAGGCTTTTCGGCCGCAGAACATCTCCGATATTTACAAACCTTCTGGCCGCCCTTATTGGCCTTACGGCCCCCGGCATTGCATGCCGCGGCTGGCCGGATCATGGCGCAGAATAATTTGAACCTGATTTGTAGTTGCAGGGATCGCTCTGCACAGGTCGCACGCAGCGCGTCCCATGGGCGCCCGGACCTCAAACATCAAAAGCAAGTTTGATCCCAGTCTTGCTTAGGAGTCCAGGACCTTGCGGAGGGAGCTTGCCATGACGTGCATGGAAATGGGTTTGATGAGGAATTCGGTGAGGCCGAAGTCCCGGATTCTTTCGTCGGAAATTTGGTCGCTGAATCCGGTGCACAGCAGGATGGGCATGTCGGGTCTGATCTCCCGTATTTTTACGGCAAGCTCAAAACCGGTCATGTGGGGCATGGTCATGTCGGTCAGCAAAAGGTCATGGGCGCGGGGAGCGTCTTTGAAGGCCTCCAGCGCTTCCTGGGAGGATTGGAACGGAGTCACCTTGTAGCCCAGCTTCTTCAGCATGCGATGGGTCATGTCCAGGATAGCCTCTTCATCCTCCACCAGCATAATCCGTTCGTCGCCTTTTTGCATTAAGGCGCTGGGAATGAAAGGAACGTCCCGGGTCTGGCTTTCCATAACCGGAATAAACACGTCGAACACCGTGCCCCGGCCTGGCGAGCTTTGCACCCGGATCTCCCCCCGGTGCTTGGTTACGATGGCGTGAGCCACGGCCAGGCCCATGCCTGTGCCCTCCCCTATGGGCTTGGTGGTGAAGTAGGGCTCAAAAATGCGTTCCTGGATTTCCGGCGGCATGCCCTCGCCTGTGTCGCTGATGGACAGCCAGGCGTACCGGCCCGATTGGATGGATGATGCGGGGGACAAGTCCTTCTCTTTCAGTTGGGTCTCCTTAAGAGTCACCTCCAGCACTCCGCCGGTCTGGCGCATGACCTGATAGGCGTTGGTGCACAGGTTCATGACCACCTGGTGCATCTGGGTGGGATCGGCCATGACCGAGCCGCAACTCAGGTCAATGTCCTTGTGAATCTGAATGGTGGCGGGCAGGGTGGCCCGAATCAGGTTCAGGACGTCCGAGACGATGGGCGCCAGGGCCACCAGTTGGGGCTTTTCCTCGGACTTGCGGCTGAAGGTAAGAATCTGGCTGACCAGTTCCTTGGCCCTGCGGGCGGCCTTCAGCACTTCGCTCAAATCCCGGACCGCGGCTTTGTCGCCCTTCAGGGTGTCGCGAAGCATTTCCGTGTATCCAATGATTGGGGACAGAATATTGTTGAAGTCGTGGGCGATTCCGCCGGCCAGGGTGCCGATGGCCTCCATTTTGTGGGACTGACGCAGTTGGCGCTCCAAACGGAGCTTTTCCATTTCCGCAAATTTGCGTTCGGTCACGTCTTCCACAAAGCACTGGAATCCGATGGGCGTCCTTTTGTCGTCTTGGGAATATCCCATCAGCATTTCCGAGGTGACCACGATCCACATTATCTTCCCCACGGAATCTCGAATGCGCGCCTGCAGATAAGGAGTGGTGCGAACGCCTGATGCAGCGTCCTCCATGGCGCGGATGATTTTAGGCAAATCCTCGGGGTGGACGATCTGGTAAAACTGCCGCCCCAGCATGTCCGCGCTCCGGTAGCCGGTCATCTGCAGGACTTTTTTGTTCATGTAGGTGAACTTGCCGTGCAAGTCCACGGTAAACATGCCCACCGGGGCCTTTTCCACAAATTCACGAAACCGCTCCTCGCTTTTCCGGAGGGCGGCTTCCGCGCCTTTTCTGTCTGAAATGTCGCGGGAGGAGCCGATGAACCCGGCGGGATTCCCATTGTCGTCCAGGTACAGGCTGGCGACGGTTTCCACCCAGACGGAGCCGCCGTTCTTGTGCAGCATTTCCGTTTCCAGGGCCACTGACTGGGTGAATTTTCTCTCGGCCAGACGGGTCAACACGCTCACGGCGTTGTTCAGGCTATCGGCGATCATCATGCTTTCAATGGACTTGTCCGCCAGCTCCTCAGGCGTAAACCCTTGCAACAGACGGATTCCCGGGCTTACGTACGTCAAACGGAAATCCAGGTCCGTGGTCCAGATGACGTCCTTCATGTTCCTGGTCAACAGCTCGTACAAAGACTGGCTTTTTCGTAAAGCCTCCTCCACCTGGATGCGCAGGGAGATGCTGTTCTTTAAAAAAACCTTTTCCTCCAAAAGTTTGCGATGCTGCTCCTCCATTTCCGTTTGATACCAATAGCGCGAGAGCTCCGAGGCGCAGGAAATCGCGCTAATAATGACAAAGCAAAGAAAAAAACGCAGCAAAAAGCCTTCGGTGTATTGGTGGGAATTCAGCAGATTCCAGGGATCCAGCATGATCCAGGTAATCAGCGCCAGGGATCCAAGCGTCCAGAGCAAGCCCTCGCCTCTTCCGGACAAAAAGAAAAAGGTGGGAGGCAGAATCAAAGCCCATAAGGCCATGGCGCCCTGGTCTCCCCCGTTCCAAGCCGCCTCTCCGAACAGAACCAGCAAGAGGACGAAAACAGTTCTGTATATAAGGGCCTTTTTTGCAGGCCGGTTGATAAAAAACAGGCCAAGAAAACATCCGGTCACAGCGGCTAAAGCGGGCAAAGCGGCATTGTAGGCGCCGTTTAAAAGATCCTGAATTCCAAAACCCAGCACAACCCCGCCTGCGGCTATAAGAAACACCACCAAAAACAGCTTGATTCTGGCCTGGGAGTAATTGGTCTCCCATTCCAAGGAGGTTGGCAGTATCCTTTGAAAAAAGGTTTGAATCTTTTTTCCCGCAAGACGGATCATAAACGGTCCCATGTCACGAATGAAGGGGCTTGGCCGGATACCCGAAAGAACAATTTGGGGCGGAGGCGCCCTGCCGCATGACGCATTGATTTTTGATATTTTGGGGGCAATCTTAAAATCGGCGATTTTAGACTGGGTAATTATAGCACACACCCCGCCCCAGGCAAAGCAGGGGTGGCGAAAGAAAACGCTCTGTGTTAAAACTCCGTTCGCAAGCGGTAAAAAGATGAGGATCGCCATGGATATTATGAAAATTCACAACCTGGTCAAGCAGTATCCCAAAGTCAGGGCCGTTGACGGCGTGTCGTTTGGGGTAAGGCAAGGGGTTTGCTTTGGCTTGCTTGGCCCCAACGGAGCGGGCAAAACCACCACTCTGGAAATTGTGGAAGGCATTATTCCCCAAACCTCGGGGGAGGTGCTTTATAAAGGCAAGCCCCGGACCAGGGATTTCGCCCAGGAGGCGGGAATCCAGTTTCAATCCACGGCGCTTTTGTCGTTTTTGACGGTCAGGGAAACCCTGGCCACTTTCGCCCGGCTCTATAAAAACCCCATGGATCTGGACAAGCTGATCGAGCTCTGCCAGATGGAAGACATCCTGGAGCGGTTTAACGATAAAATCTCCGGCGGGCAGAAGCAGCGCCTGCTTTTGGCTTTAGCTTTGGTCAACGACCCGGAGCTGGTTTTTCTGGACGAGCCGACCACGGGCCTGGATCCCCAGGCGCGCAGGAATGTGTGGAACATTGTGCGGACCATCAAGGCCCAGGGCAAAACCGTGGTTCTGACCACCCATTATATGGAAGAGGCGGAAAAGCTCTGCGACGAAATCGCCATCATGGACCAGGGCGCCATCATCGCCCAGGGCAGCCCGGCCGATTTATTGCTGGAGCACGGCAAGGGCGTCCTGGCCAGCCTGCCGGCGTCCAGCTTCACCATCGATCCCATGACCCTGGCGGACAAGAAAATCCGGGTTCGCCAAAAAGGGGACAACATCCAACTGCAGACCAAAGACATCAAAGGATGCCTTGAAAAGCTGCTTCAGGCTGGGGTGGATCTCCATTCCATCACGGTGAGGAGCCCGAATTTGGAGGACCTTTTTCTGGACCTCACGGGCCGCAGGTTACGCGAATGAAAGCATTTTGGGCCTTATTCACAGCCCGCAACAAAGAATTTTACCGGGACCGGGCGGGCTTGTTCTGGAACATCGCCTTTCCGTTCCTGATTATTGCGGGCTTCGCCGCCATATTCGGACGGGGGGCTGAGCCGACCTACAAAATGGGGATCGTCCCCAGCCAGGGAGAGGTTCTTTCCTACGAACTTCCGGCCCAGGTGGAGGACTCGCCTTTTTTCTCCAAAGTGGAAATGCCGGATAAGGACGAAGCCCTGGAAAAGCTGGCGGAGCACCGGCTGGATATAGCGGTCCAGGCCGGGACAGAGCCTTTAAGCTATTGGGTGTCGGACACCTCGCCTAAAGGGGCCATCGCCGGGGATATTCTGGAAGCCGCCGCGGCCGATCCGGAAGTTTTGAAAAACTATACCGCCCGGCAGACCATCGAGGGCTTTCAGGTGGATTACATCGACTGGCTCTTTCCGGGAATCCTGGGCATGAACATGATGTTTTCCGCCCTGTTCGGCGTGGGATTCGTGGTGGTCCGGTACAGGAAGAACAACGTGCTGAAGCGCCTGGCGGCCACGCCCCTGAGCGCGTTCCAGTTTTTAAGCGCCCACGTGGTCTCGCGGCTTCTGGTCATCATGTTTTCCACCCTCCTGGTTTACATCGCCTGCGTGCTCATGTTCGGGTTTCAATGCAAGGGATCGTACTTGGCCTTGATTACGGTGTTCATGCTGGGCGGCGCCTCCCATGTGTCCTTGGCCATGGTCATCGCCTCCCGGGGCTCTAACGAGGAATTCGCCTCCGGCCTTTTGAACCTGCTTTCCTGGCCCATGATGTTTTTGTCCGAGGTGTGGTTTTCCATCGAAGGCGCTCCCGGCTGGGTGAAGGGGATTTCGCAAGTCCTGCCCCTGACCCACGTGACGTCCGGCATGCGGGAGGTCATGAGCTACGGCGGAGGATTCGCGGAAATTTTACCCCAAATCCTCATCCTGGCCCTGATCACCACCGTATTCATGGCCCTGGGCTCCTGGATGTTCAAGTGGACCGGTTAGAGGCAAATTTTGGGAAATGGTTTTCACATTATATTTGAAGCCTTGCCTAAGACCATAAGGATTTCAACTCCAATACGGGCGTCAATAAACTCCCTCCCCCTTGACGGGGGAGGGTTGGGGTGGGGGTGACCTCTATACAGCGAGGAGACCTCGCGACTACGGCGCGGAGACCGCGCAACTCCCCCCCATCCTGTCCTTCCCCCGCCAGGGGGGAAGGGACCATGATTCCCGGGCTCTGGTATATAGGCAGGTCTGCGGCGCAGACATAATTTCTAAATTTCAAAAACTTATTTTCAATCTCAAAGATTGAATTGCCAAAAGGGAGCGCCCTGGCGCAGACGGATAAATCATGGGGTTTCGCGTAATATTCAGCTCGCCGACCTACGGCCTGAGCGGCGTCAACACGGCCGTTTCCAACCTGATTCGGGAACTGAACCGCAGGGGGCATGACGCCCGCCTGCTTTTGACCAATCCCAAGGCGCCCGACCCCATGCCCATGCCGGCGCCCCACGACGTCCCGGCTTATTTCCTGCCCGCCAGGCCCAAGGCGACCCTCAAGGCCCGGCAAAAGGCCTTGCTGAACTATCTGGAAAGCCTGGCGCCTTGCATTTACGTTCCCGGCTACGATTTCGACCACTCCTGCGTCTGCCCCGCCCTTTCGGAAAAAGTCATGGTCTGCGGGGTGGTCCACAGCGACGATCCGGTGCATTACGACCACGTGCAGCGCCTGGGCGCCTCATGGAACGCCGTGGTGTGCGTCAGCCGCGCCATCGCAGCCAGGGTGCAAGAGGACCTGCCGGACCTGGCCTCCCGGACGCATGTCATTCCGTCGGGCGTGGCCGTCACATCCTTGAGGCGAGGCCCGGCCCGGCCCGGCGCCATCCTGCGCATCATCTACACGGGCAGGCTGATTCAGCATCAAAAGCGGATTATGGATTTGGCCGCCTTAACGGAAAGGCTGGAGCAAAGGCATGTCCCCTATTCCCTGACCATCATCGGAGGAGGCCCCCAGGCCGAAGAACTAAAAAACGCCCTGGCGCCGCAAATCAAACGGGGCGTTGTAACCCTGACAGGAACCCTGCCCAACGACCAGGTTCTTCGCCACCTTGTGGAGCACGACGCCCTGGTCCTGACCTCGGATTTTGAAGGAACGCCCGTCTCCCTTTTGGAAGCCATGGCCGCCGGATGCGTCCCGGTAGTGACGGACATCCCCAGCGGCATACCCGAACTGGTGGAGGACGGCGTGAACGGATTTTGCGTACCCGTGGGAGACATGGAAACCTTCGCCCAAAGGCTGGAGTTTTTGGCCCACGACCCGGAATTGCGCACTAAACTGGCGGATCAGGCCAGGGAATCCATTCGGGACAGCCGTTTCTCACTGGAAAACGTTGCCCAGGACCATTTGGATTTGTTTGAACAAATGGCCCGGAACCGGGATTCCGGCGCCTTCCACCGCGAACCAAAACCCATGGGGTCAAATCTACGTTTGACGTTTGAGAAGATTTTTCGTCTCAAACGTTAAACGCAGCCTTATGCATGGTGAACGCAACCGGCGAAGGGTAGCCCCGGCAAAGCAGTATCCTGCCTGGGTGCGCAAGCACATGTAATTTGACCTGCACAGGAACTGAAGGCAAAGGCGTTTTTATATCAGTGACGATTCTTGAAGTTCATAGATTTCATATAGTTGCCATATGCATTCCCACGCGCAGCATGGGAACGAGTCTTTAATCGCCGTTTCCGCCCGTCGTCCTTCCCAGAATCCTGCATTCGTTCCCGGCGGCGCCTCAAACGTCAAACGTAGATTTGACCCCATGCCCTTGAACAAAAAAGCCCGGCCTGCTTGGTTAGAAAGCATGGCCGGGCTTGGTAATTTTTTATGGTGTGGAGCGCTATTTCAGGGAGTCCCAAAAATCCTTGGCGCTGTCTTCGGCGTTTCTGGCCGTCCTGCTAGGGCCGCTGGGCGCGCCGCCGCTTTGGGGGCGTGCTCCGGTCAGGCGGGCGATTCTTTCCTCCAGCGGAGGATGGGTGGAAAACAGGCTGGCCAGGCTCTTGCCGGACAAGGGATTCACAATGAACATGTGGGCCGTGGCGGGCTCAGCGTCCATGGGGATGCGTCCGGAATAGGCTCCCAGCTTGGCCAGGGCGTTAGCCAGGCCTTTGGGATTTCCGGCGATTTGGGCGCCCGTGGCGTCGGCCTGGTACTCCCGGGTGCGTGATATGGTCATCTGGATGAGCGCCGCTCCGATGGGCGCCAGGATAGCCATGATGAGCATGCCTGCAAAGCCCAGGGGGTTGTCGTCGTCATTCCCGCCGAAGCCTCCGAAGATGGCGCCCCATTTAGCCATGCTGGCCAGGAACATGACGGCTCCGGCCATGGTGGCGGCGATGGTTCCAATGAGGATGTCCCGATTCTTCACATGGGCCAGTTCATGGGCCAAAACTCCGGCCAACTCCTCCCGGTTCATGAGGTTGAGCAAGCCTTCGGTGACCGCCACCACGGCGTGCTCCGGGTTGCGGCCCGTGGCGAAGGCGTTGGGCGCCTGCTGGGGGATGATGTACACCTTGGGCATGGGAAGCCCGGCGTTGGAGGACAGCCTTTGCACGATCCCGTAAAGCTCCGAAGCCTGCCCGGGGCTGACTTCCTTGGCCCGATACATCTTCAGGACGATTTTATCCGAATACCAATAACTGAAAAAATTCATGCCCACGGCCATAATCAGGGCGAATGTCATTCCCGCCCTGCCGCCGATCAGTTGCCCGACAATAAGTAAAAAGGCCGTCATGGCCGTTAAAAGCATTACACTCTTGATCTGGTTGCCCATTAATTATTTCCTCCTTCAAAGTGGTCCTTGCACAAAGTGCGGGCCTATACAGGCAAAAAATAACCATGAAAAACGGGCGCGCAAGATCATTTCGGCCGGTCGCAGGCCGAATTTAAGCGAGGCCGAGGTTCCTTTGAATGACCGGCGGATCCTGCTCCCGGATTATCCCGGCAAGGGGGGAGCGGATGCGCTTTTTGATCTCGGCGAAGGCGTCGGGATGGAACGCCAGCATTTCTCCGGCCATGGCCTTGGCCCGGTCCATCAACTCCTCCAGGGGCGAAATCTGGTCCGCAAACCCGATTTCCAGGGCCTCCGGCCCGCCGTATCTGCGGCCGAAAAGGGCCATGTCCCGAAAAGCGCGCGGGGAGAGGATTTCCCGCATAATGGCGATCTGGCCAGGGATGAACGGCTTGTTGATGTGCACCTCGGGAAAGCACACCCATCCGCGATCCTCGCGCATGATGCGATAGTCGCAGCATCCGGCGATAAAGGCGCCTTCTCCGTAGGTATGGCCGTTCATGACGGCGATGATCGGCTTGGGGAACACACACAGGTCCGCCAGAAAAGAAGAAGCGCCTTCCAGGAGAGCGCGGATCAATTCAATATCTGAATAGTTGGCGGCCATCCAGTCCAGATCATACCCATTGGAGAAAAACTTCTCCAGGCCGCTGGCCAGAATAACCGCCTTGATGTCCGCGTTTTCCTTGACGACCTGAAAGGCCCGGGTCAACTCCTGAATAAATGGGCCGTTGACCCTGTTTTCCGGCGCCCGGTTCATGGTTACGATTCCCAGATCGTCCTGCACTTGAATGTCTATGTATTCGAAATTCATGGCTTCTCCTTTTTGGTTTAGGGGTGAATTCCATCCTCCAAAACAATATGTGCCGCAGTCAAACATTGAGGCAAAAAATTTATCCCGCGGGAAAAATATCCAAAAACGACTTCATGACGCCCACAAACGAAAGAATCTCCTCCCCGGAAAGGCCGTCCAGAATCTTTTGGTTGGCGGCTCTTACAATGGGCTTGGCAAGGGCGGCCTGCTCCCTGCCTTTGTCCGTGATGTCCACCAAGAACTGGCGGCGGTCCTCCGGGTTGACTCTTCGAACCACGCACCCGCTTTTTTCCAGCCGGTCCATAAGGCGGGTGAGCGCCGAGTTTTCCATCTCCAATTGGGCGCAAAAGTCTCCCATGGATATGCCGTCATTTTTCTCCAGCATGAACAGGACTCCCAATTGGGCCAGGGAGACCTCCAGGCCCGCCGCCTTCATTTCCTTTTTAAAAAAGCGGGAGGTTCTGGATTGCACTTTAGCCATGAGCAGGAAAATGCGGTAATTTTTCAAGTCCGTCTCTTGCAGTTCGGGCATTTGGATCATTTTTTCCTTATTTTTTATGGGGGTTTATATCAAAGGCTGTACAGGGGCCGATTTATTTGCTACGAACAATATTTGATTATGACAAATAATTTGTCAAGGATTTTTCGAAGGGCGCCGGCCTATTCAAAACGGAGCGGCGGAAACATATATTACAAGGGTGAAAGGAGAGCTGAGGAACTCAATTGACGGGCTGACGGGCGGATGATACTATTCTCAAATCCCGCGGCCGGAAATATTCGGCTTTCCGGGAGGATACAAGCCGGATCAGAATGTTGAGCGTTATGGAATGGGGGATTTCCCACGCGAACCTTTACGCCGGAGAATATTATGAAACAGATTGCGCTATGCGCCTTTGCGGCCTTTTTGCTTTTTGCCTGGACTCAGGACGGATTTGCGGAGATCTATTCCTACCGGGACGAGAACGGAAACCTGGTGTTTTCGGACGCCCCGCCTGACGCCGCCGAGGTCCCCCCTTCCCAGGTGCAGGTTACCAGGGAAGTTGCTCCATCGCCTTCTCCACGGACTTCCTCCGGCAAGGCCGAAAACGGGAGGAAGGGCGTTAACGCGCCTCCCGGCCAGTCCGTCGCCCCGAAAAAGAAAAAGCCGAGCAATGCGGAGATTCAGGCCTATATCGAGGGCCGTAACAGGCTGAATGAAGAGGCCCGGGAATTGAGGGAAGAGAGGGACGCCCTGCAGGAGGAGGCGAATGCGCTTGCGGAAGAGGGCAAAAGAATACGAAAAAGAAGCGCCATGCGGGTTCATAACACCAAGGTTCAGGAAGTGAACGACAAAATTATGGCCCTATCGGAAAAGGCCAGGGATCATGATCGCAGGGTCCGGGCCTATGAAGAGGAACATCAGGATATAATAGACGCCCTGACCGCCGGAAACAATTAGCGCGGACGGGGGGTTTCATGAATTCGAGGTATTTATGCTATTTGAAAGTGTCGAAGACGTAAAAATCAAGCTGGAAGACGCCGATTACATATGCTCCAAGCTGGCGGCCACGGTGGTCTTTCTGGCCAGCGCCACCAACAAGCCTGTTTTGGTGGAAGGCCCTGCGGGCGTTGGCAAGACCGAGTTGGCCAAGGCGGTTTCCCGCTGCCTGAACCGCGAGTTGATCCGGCTGCAGTGCTACGAAGGCCTGGACGAGGCCAAAGCCCTGTATGAATGGGAATACGCCAAGCAGCTTTTGTACACCCAAATGGTCAAGGACAAGATTCACGACGTCATCGAAGCGTCCAGTTCCCTGTCCGACGCCGTGGACAAGATCGCCGCCCAGGAAGACGCTTTCTTTTCCGAACGCTTTATCCAGCCCAGGCCGTTGCTGTCGGCCATCACCTCCCAGGAGCCCGTGGTGCTTCTGGTGGACGAGGTGGACAAATCGGACCCGGAATTCGAGGCTTTTCTGCTTGAAATCCTCTCCGACTTTCAGGTGACCATCCCGGAACTTGGCACCAAGAAGGCCGTGGCCATCCCCTTTGTTTTTTTGACGTCCAACAACTATCGGGACATGTCAGACGCCCTCAAGCGCCGGTGCATCCACTTGTATATCGATTATCCGGACCGGGACCTGGAAGCCCGCATCGTCCGGCTCAAACAGCCGGGCATCAACGACACGCTGGTTTTACAGCTTGTGGACGCCATCCGCGAAATCCGGGACCTGGATTTGAAAAAGAAGCCCTGCATTTCAGAAACCCTGGACTGGGCGCAATCCCTGATGGTGCTCCAGGTGGGCGATTTGAGCCAGGACATTATCCGGGACACCCTGAGCGTCATCACCAAATACCGCTCGGACACGGAAAAAGTCATGAAGTACATGGAAGACATGTCTAAAAAGGCCGGCATACAATGATGCAGCTTGTCCTCAAATTCGCCGCATGCACCCGGGCCGCCGGGCTTAGGGTGTCCACGTCCGAGGTTTTGGACTGCCTGGATCAGATGCAGTACGCCAATCCCACGGACGAGGAGGAGTTCAAAATCCTTTTGCGGTCGAATTTCGTCAAAAGCCGCAGGGAGCAAGCCAAATTCGACCACTTGTACCACCTGTTCTTCCACGAAATGCAGACGGACCTGGACGTCAAATCCGAATCCATGGCCCAGCACCTGGAGGAAATCCTGGACTTTCTGCAGGAGAACATGGGCGGAGATCAGGAAAGCCAGGCGATCATGGACCTCATGGCCGGCAATCCCATGGGGTACCTGGAATTGCTGCAGCAAATGCAGACGGACGAGGACTCCGGCCCGCGCATCAAAGGCTCCAACCTGGGCCAGCTCGCCAAAAGGCTCCAGATCATGCTGGGCTTTAACGACGTCCGGGGGCTTATCGCCCAATTTCTGGAAAGCCGCACCCCATCGCCCGGAGTGACGGAAACCATCGACTACCAGATTCGCCAGCAGTTGCGGGAGTACTTTGACGAGCGTCTGGCCACGGCTCAGGAAATGCTCACCAAAGAGCCCCGGCCGGACAACGCGTCCATGAAAAAATCCACCTCCCCGGAAAAGCACCTGGCCCAACTGGGCGACAAGCCCTTTGTGTCGCTTTCCCGCAAGGAAGTGGAGGAGATGCGGGACATCATCGACCATCTGGTGGCCAAGCTCAAGGACACCATCGGCCGCAGATACGCCCGGAAAACCTCCGGCGTGCTGGACATCAAGAAGACCATCCGCGTAGCCTCCAAGTATCAAGGCGTGCCGGTGGAGCTGATATTCAAGTCCAAGCCGCCCCGCAAAGGCAAGGTGGTCACCCTGTGCGACGTATCCGGCTCGGTGTGGGCTGCGGCGAGGTTCATGCTCAACCTGTTGTATTCGGTGTCCGAACGCTTCACGGGCGTGCGGTCCTTTGTCTTTATCAACAGCCTGATCGAAGTGAGCGACATTTTCGAAAAGCACGAAATCAACCAAGCCATCGAAGAGGTTTTGCGGAGCGACCGGATTCCCTTTGAGGCCAGGACCGATTACGGCGCCACCTTCCGCCATTTCAAGCGCGAATACATGGACATCCTGAACAAAAAAACCACCCTGATCATCATCGGGGACGGGCGGTCCAATTATTCCAACCCCGAAGCGGACATTTTGGATCAAATGCGGGACAAGTGCCGGAGGGTGATCTGGCTCAACCCCGAACACGAGGTGTTCTGGTACTCCGGGGACAGCGAAATGCGCACCTACGAACGGTATTGCCACGAATTCCGCCAGGTCCAAAATTTGAATCAGTTGATGGAGTTCATCAAGGATTTGGTGTTGTAAGAAAAATGCAGATTGAACAGCAGCCCAGGCGGCAGTCGGAACCGCCTGGGCTGTTTTTGTTTTTACTCGCCCAACCGCCTCTTTACAAAGGCGCAGATTGCGTCCATGGCCTCTTTGGCTTCGGGGAACAAAGGCGACAGCACCGGATAGCAATGGACCATGCCCTTGCCGACCTTCAGGGTTGCGTCCACGCCCGCTTTTTTAGCTTTTTCGGCAAACCTCACCGAATCGTCCAGGACGCGTTCGTTTTCCCCCACGGATAAAAACAAGGGCGGCAGGCCTTCCAGATTTCCGTACAACGGGGAGATCAGCGGGCTGGTTTTGTCGGTGTCGCCCGCGTAATATTTTCCGTACACGGAAAAGGAGCCCTTGGGCGCCAGGGGATCGGTCTTTTTGTAAGACGCCCCGGTGCAGGCGACGTCCGTCCAGGGAGACATAACGGCCGCGCCCGCCGGCTGAGGCAGGCCTTTCTCTTTCAGAGCCAGGAGGGTCGCCAAAGCCAAGCCCGCGCCGGCGGAATCGCCCATAAACACAATGCGGGATGGGTCCGTTCCCTGGTCCAGCAGCCATTGATAGGCGGCGACGGCGTCGTTCAGGGCTGCGGGAAAGGGATGCTCGGGCGCCAGGCGGTATTCAAAGCACAGGGCGCTGAACCCGGTTCCCTGGACGAATTTGGCCACAATGCCGCGATGGGATTTGACGGAGCCCATGACGTATCCGCCGCCGTGAAAATACAAAATCATGCAATCGTCCTGGGAGTCCTTGTAGCGGATGATCTCGCCAGCGGGATCTTGCATGTCCGCCGGGATAACTTCCATGTCCACCGGCATTTTGGCCATTCTTGCGGCGGATTTTTCCACCTTATCCCGCATTTGCCGGATGGGGGTTTTAAAATCAATGACCTCCGCCTTTAGCTTGAGCGAAAACCAGTGGCGATGTTTCAACAAAAATATAATGGCTCGACTTCGTAAACTCTGCATTGCTCGCGTCTTTCGTTTGAATTCAAAACTGAAGGTGCGGCCCAGGGGGTCTGATCTCCCCGGGCCAAAGGGCGGCATGTTGCATCATATGATTGACTTTATCAAGTTATAATTGGGTTATTTTCAAAAGGCGCCCACAGGGGGGCGCAACTACATTGCGTCAGCAGCGTTAAAGGCGAGTTTGACTTGCAGGCCCGGCTCCGCCCCACATCCATGGGCGCCCCGGCAGAGCAGCATCCCGCCGGGGCCGCATAGCGACATTCCGACAGCCCGCCTTTATTGGCCTGGCGGCGCCTGATATTGGATGGTTTGCCGCCATAGGGGTAGTATAAAACCAACCCTGATGTTGGGCGGCCCAGGCAAAGCAGCACCTTGCCTGGGCCGCCCGGCGTTGCAGCGCCACGGTTGAAGCCGAACACAACGCCGGAAGCAGCGTAGCTACGGCGGGGAAACCCCTCGCTTCAATGGCGCGGGGACCGCGCGACTACGGCGGGGAAACCCCGCAACTACCGGGCGGGGAAACCCCGCAACTACCGGGCGCGGAAACCGGCCAACTACGAAAAAACGGTTTCGAATAAGTCTTTTCGGCCGCACATGGTTTTTGATTTCCAGAAACCTACAAGGCCGCCCTTATTGGCCTTCGGCCCCCGGCATTGCATGCCAGGGCTGGCCTTGGCATGGTACTCAAACGTCAAACGTAGATTTGCCCCCTTCCCTGACGCCGAGTCGGCGCGGGACGAGGCCGGAAAATACCTTTGGACCCTGTCATAAATCGTTTCCGGCGCTCTTGCTAAAGGCCTGTGTTTTCGCTATAAGACTTCAAATTGAAATCAGATTTACTACCCTAACCCGTCCCCCCACGGGCTTAACAGGAGGCGCAAATGAAAGTATTGGTTATAGGTTCGGGAGGCAGGGAGCATGCTTTGGTGTGGAAACTGTCCCAAAGCCCCAAGGTCGAAAAGATTTATTGCGCGCCGGGCAACGCCGGCATCGCGGAGTCGGCCGAGTGCGTGCCCATCAGCGCGGAGGACATTCCCAATCTCCTGGCCTTTGCCAAGGAAAACGCCATTGGCCTGACCGTGGTGGGTCCCGAGGCGCCCCTCACTGAAGGCATTGTGGATAAGTTCGAAAAAGCCGGGCTCATGGTTTTCGGCGCCAGCAAAGCGGCCGCCCGTCTGGAAGGCAGCAAGTCCTTTGCAAAGTCTCTTATGACCAAATACGGCATTCCCACGGCCATTGGCAAAACCTTCACAGACATCGAAAAAGCCAAAGCCTACATCGAAGAGGTGGGCGGCAAGGTGGTGGTGAAGGCCGACGGCCTGGCCGCAGGCAAAGGCGTCATGGTCTGCACCAACAGAAAGCAGGCCTTGGAAGCCGTAAATCTGGTCATGGAGGAAAAGGCTTTCGGCGATGCGGGCAAAAAAATGGTCATCGAGGAGCTTCTGGTGGGCGAGGAAGCCTCTTTTCTGGCTTTCACCGACGGCAAAACCGTGCTGCCCCTGCCCTCTTCCCAGGATCACAAAGCCATCTACGACGGCGACAAAGGCCCCAACACCGGCGGCATGGGGGCGTACTCCCCCGCTCCGGTTGTGGACGCTTACATGCACGACAAGATCATGAACGAAGTCATGAAGCCCACGGTCAAGGCCATGGCCGCCGAGGGCGCTCCTTATAAAGGCGTGCTGTACGCCGGACTCATGATCGACGGCGACGACATCAAGGTGCTGGAGTTCAACGCCCGCTTCGGCGATCCCGAATGCCAGCCCCTTTTAATGCGCCTGAAGACCGACCTTGTGGAAATCATGGAGGCGGTGAGCAAGGAAGAACTGGACAAGGTCAACCTGGAAATCGATCCCCGGGCTACGGTGTGCATTGTCCTGGCCAGCAAGGGATACCCCGGGTCTTACGACAAAGGCATGCCCATTTCCGGCCTGGACGCAGTCAAACGCATGAAGGACGTGTTTGTATTCCACGCAGGCACGGCATTGCAGGACGAAAAAATCGTTGCTTCCGGCGGCCGGGTGCTTGGCGTGACCGCCCTGGGCGAGACCATCGATAAAGCCATCGATAAAGCATACAAGGCCGCGGATAAAATCAAGTGGACCGGCGTATACAAACGCAAGGACATCGGACAAAAGGCCAGCAGGCATGCCAAGCCCGCGCCTTTGGTTTCCATCCTCATGGGCAGCGATTCCGATCTGAAGGTGATGCAGGGCGCTACGGAAATGCTGACCAAGCTGCGCATTCCCTATGAAATGACCGTGGCTTCGGCTCATCGCACCCCGGAACGGGCTGCGGAAATCGCCCGCACGGCGAGGGATCGGGGGATCAAAGTCATCATCGCCGGCGCCGGCGCCGCCGCGCATCTGGCCGGGGCATTGGCCGCCCAGACCACCCTGCCCGTCATCGGCGTGCCCATTGACGCCACGCCTCTGGCCGGCTTTGACGCTTTGCTCGCCACGGTTCAGATGCCTCCGGGAATTCCCGTGGCCACCGTTGCCGTGGGTAAGATGGGCGCCAAGAACGCGGGCGTGCTGGCCGCTCAGATTATCGGCGTTGGGGACGAGACCGTCGCCAAACGGCTGGCGGCGTTCAAGGAGAAAATGGCCGAGGAAGTCATCGCCAAGGCCAAGAAGGTGGAAGCCCTTTAGCGGTTTAGAGGGACTCAAACGTCAAACGTAGATTTGACCCCATGTTTTGAAGGTATTTGTCATGGCCCGGACACTTGCGGTGAATTCGTCCGAACCTGAAGTCGAGGCGATAAACCAGGCTGTGAGGATTTTAAAGGAAGGCGGGGTGGTGGTTTTTCCCACCACCGGCCTTTACGGACTGGCTGCGAAGGCGTCCGATCCCCAGGCCGTTGCCGAGGTGTTTCGGATCAAGGGCAGGCCGGACGACAAGCCCTTGTTGATTTTGGTGGATTCCATCGATCAGGTTAAGCCTCTTGTGCGGGAGGTTCCTGAAAGCGGCAGGCTTCTCATGGAAAAATTATGGCCCGGGGGGATAACCCTGGTGTTTTGCGCCTCGGACCTTTTGCCGCCCTCGCTCTTGGGAGGCAAGAAGAAAATCGGCATCCGCATGGCCGCCCATCCCGTGGCCAGGGCTTTGGTCAAAGGCCTGGGTGAGCCCATTACCGGCACCAGCGCCAATCTGTCGGGCGAGCCCGGGGCCGGGGATTTCGGGCAATTGTCCCAGGCGGTGCTTGACAGGACGCCGCTGGCATTGGACGCCGGGCAACTCGCCGGAGGCGCAGGCTCCACGGTGGTGGACGTCACGGAGGACCCTCCGCTTATTTTGCGTCAGGGCGCCGCGCCCAAAGAGAAAATTTTCAACGCATTAAAGACCGTTATTCAATAATTCTTTAGGTTATCGAGGTACATACATGGATCCCGTCGCGCCCCAGCAGCGCCAGAACAAACCTCCCGTTGAAATCACTTGCTCCCAGGGTTTTCTTTCCTGGCTGAATCAGGAAAAAATCAGCCTGGCTTTTACGACGTACCAGAGCAGCCGCCTGTTCTTTCTGGGGCTGAAGGAAAACGGCGCCCTGTCGGCTTTTGAGCGTTTGTTCGACCATGCCATGGGTCTATGGGCCACGCCGGATAGTTTAATCATGAGCAGCCGGTATCAGTTATGGCGTTTTGAAAACGCCCTGGCGCCCGGCGAGTTGTACAATGAATACGACAGGCTTTATGTGCCGCGCAAGGCCTATACCACGGGCGACCTGGACATCCACGACGTGGTGGTGGACAAAAACGGGGACGTCATTTTTGTAAACACCCTGTACAGTTGCCTGTCCACGGTCAGCGATCGTTACAGCTTCAAGCCCTATTGGCAGCCTCCGTTCATTTCGCAACTGGCCCACGAGGACCGGTGCCACTTGAACGGCCTGGCCCTGGTTAAGGGAGAAGCCAAATACGTGACCGCGGTAAGCCGTTCGGACGTGGTTTCCGGCTGGCGGGACCGCCGGAACGACGGCGGCGTGGTGGTGGACATCCAGACCGACGAGATCGTGGCCCAGGGCTTATCCATGCCGCACTCGCCCCGGTATTACCGGGGCAAACTGTGGTTGTGCAATTCCGGCAAGGGGTATTTTGGCTCCATCAACCTGAAAAACGGCGAGTTCGAGCCCGTGGCTTTTTGCCCGGGATATATGCGCGGCCTGGCTTTTTGCGGAGATTACGCGATTGTAGGCCTTTCCAAGCCCCGGAACAAGGCGTTCACCGGCCTGGACCTGGATCATGAGCTGGAAAGCCGGGATGCGGAGCCCTGGTGCGGCTTTATGGTCATCAATATCAACACCGGAGAGGTGGCCCATTGGGCGCGGATAGAAGGCGTGGTCACGGAGCTTTACGACGTCCAGATTCTGCCCAAGGTTCGCAGGCCCATGGCTTTGGGCCTCAAAAACAAGGAGATTTGGCACATCATCACCATCGACTCGGGGGACCTGGGCAAAGAAAAGAATGTTCCCCACACATGGCATGTTCCGGTGGAGGACAAGACCTCCAATTACAAATTTGAGTCCCAAACAGGCATTGACCCGTCTGAGGCCCGGAAGTTTGAGCCTTTTTCCTATCCCAGGCTGTCCGCCAGGTGGAAAAGCCTGCCGCCGGCGGGCAAGGTGAACATTGTCACCGCCTCCAATGCCGAGGGCCTTGTGGGCGCGTGCATTTCGGAAATGCGGCCGGACAACTTTTCCGCGGAAATCATATCCCTGGCCGTGGCGGCGCCGTACAGGAACCAGGGCATAGCAGGCAAGTTGGTTTCGGAAATGGAAGCCGTGCTCCGGAACCTTGGCCTGAAAGCCATGGATCTGACCTACCGGACCAACTGGGACGGCGCCACGGCCCTGGAACTGCTGGCCAAAAAGCAAGGATGGGCGCCCTCCAAGCCGCTTAGGGTGTTGGGGAAAAGCACCACCAAGTCCATTGCAGGGGCGGAATGGTTGAACATGCCGTTTCCCAATCATATATGCGAATTGTTTGACTGGGGCGATTTGACGGAGGACGACCGGCGCGACATCCAGGAGCGCATCATGAAGGATCCCGAGTTTCCGAGGGAATTGTCCCCTTTTCTGGAGGAGAAGATTATAGAGCCGAAAATCAGCATCGGCCTCCGCCATAAAGGTCAAATCGCAGGTTGGAGCATCGCCCACAGGGTGGCCCCTGATACGCTGCAGTACAGCGCCCTGTACCTAAGCAAGGAATTAAGGGGCAAGGACGTGGCCATGCCGCTGATGATTGAAGCGGCCAGGCGCAGGCTGGCGGCCAAGATTCCCAACGCCCTGTTTATGATGGACGTACGCAACGAAGCCGTGCTGAAATTTTTCGACAAAAATTTCCGGCCCTATATTCAAGATGTATCGGAAGCCCGGATGGTGCACAAGATGCTTGGTTAGGGCCGGCGGCGGCGTTTCTGCGCATGGCAAGGCCGGAGGCTTTGCATTGATGGGTAAAATTTGATTTGTTGAACAATGGCATGGAGGCGAGGCAGGCCTTCCATGCCATTTTTTTTTGAGTGGTTGGGGAGAAGGTTTTCATGAAGCCGGCGGCAAATCATAGACCGTGTTTAGGCCAAATGCTTACTATTTTTTTTTAATTCAGACCGGGCTTGCTTGACCGAAAGTTAAAGGCATGATATTGTTTTTAGAATACGATGTAATATATGCTGTCGGAATTATATATCCGACTCTGAGCTCCGACCCCGAAGCTATAATAAATATAGACAGAAACAATAAATTGACCATTGTCCGCGCTATGGGCGGACATGAGTTTATAGCGGAAAACCGTACTTATCGATTGGCTCGGGAGCGTGGGGGAACATCCCTTGCCGGTTACCACCTTGGGCGAACCTTTGAGAATTTAGGAGTTGATTTTATGCAGACTGGACAAAAGGTTAACAAAACAAACCCGCAAAAGGTGGCGGAGGCGCTGGCCCAAAAAGGCGCTACAGTGCTATTCGCCAACAAAAACCTGGGGTGCGCGCTGGCTTTCACCAACACCGGCCGCGGCGTGGAAAGAAAAACCCATAGGTTTACAACCTCTCACCCAATCACTGGCAAGAACGCTCTTAGCCGTTCGGCATGCAAGGAACTGACCGCCGCAGGGCTTCTGAATCCTATGGGATCCGAGTCTTCCGCCAAAAGGCTGATCGCCAGGGGCGCGCTTGCCGCAGCCTTTTCCGGCGCCATGCTCATGAGCGGCGGCCTGAACAACGCCATGGCGGCGAATGATCTGGGCTTAAAGTACTACGGCGGGACCAACCCCCTGGCCAAAACGCTGGTTTACGACGCCAAGCCGGCATTCGTTGACATTGACGGCGACGGCGACCTGGACTGCTTTGTGGGCGGAGGCTACGGCTACATTGAGTTCTGGAAGAATAACGGAACCTCCGAAAGCCCCAACTTCAGCCTGATCGAGGGGAACGCCAACCCTCTGACCGGTACGGAGGGTCTGACCTATCTGGCCTCTCCCGCCTTTGTGGACATTGACGGCGACGGCGACATGGACTGCTTTGTGGGCCATGACCAGATGTTGTATCAGTCTTTTGGCGTTAAGAACGGCGGCAGTTCCTCCTACGTCAGCTTTTTTGAAAACACGGGAAGCAAGACCAACCCGGTCTTTTCCATGGGCAATATAACGGACACCCGCAAGACCGTGGGCTTCAACCCGCTTGTTTTCACCCAGGATGACGAAGCCTCCCCCACCTTCGCCGACGTTGACGGCGACGGCGATATGGACGCTTTCATCGGCGGGGAAGATGGATACATCTGGTCTTATGAGAACATGACCGTTGACAACAGCCAGACCAAAACCTGGCTCAGCGACGCCATTCAGTTCATAGCCCGCGGCCCCCTGTACGCCACATCCATCAGCAAGGATCAGGAAAGTTTTTACATCTGGGCCTACGGCGGCTGCGCAGTCCCCTTCTTTACGGATATTGACGGCGACGGCGACCTGGATCTTTTTGTGGGCAATAAATACGGGGCGATCCAGTACTTTGAAAACACGGGCGACGCCCAGAACATGGTTCTGGAATGGCGTGAGATGTGCCAGAGTGTGACGAGAATGGCGCCCGGCATGTATGCGGCGCCGGCCTTTGCGGACATTAACGGCAATGGGACCTATGATTTGTTTGTGGGAGCCTCGCCTTTGGAGTATTATATAGATGACCGCAAGGATGAAGAGGGGGATGACTTTCCCGCCTTATCGGATTTAGGCTCCAACATTTTTCTGCGTTATTACCAGAACGTGGGCTCCACAACCGCGCCGGACCTGCGCTCCCGCGGAGACAACCCCTTCAACCTGGGCCCGGCCGCCCTTATGCCCAGCGTGACTTTTGGGGATATGGACGGTGACGGCGACCTGGACGCCATTGTGGGCGCCGGCTTCAACCTATACAACAAAAAGGCCGAAGTCAAATACAATCCGAGTTATTTCGCGCCCAAAAACATGAAGTATTTTGAAAACAGGGGCAGTGCGACGAACCCCTTGTTCGCCCAGCACTCCATGTACAACAATCCCTGGAGCGTGGTGTGGGACGAAGACTGGTACATGCCCGCTCCCACCACGGCTGACCTGAATGGAGACGGCGTTGATGAAGTTTATGTGGGCGTCAGCTATGACACTTATTACAACAATGTTTTAAAGAGAACAGTCACGCCCACGGCGGAAATTGAAGCCTTCTCCTACGTGACCGACACAGGGCAGTTCGATTGGCTTTGCGAAAACCCCCTGGATGACTTGGAAGGCATTCCTATTTACCCCCAGGCCGCTTTTGTGGACATTGACGGCGACGGCGACCTGGACGCCTTTATCTCCGGCGTTTCGCCCGAAGACGGCTGGGATTATTACAACGCGGATATCATGTTCTATCGCAATGTGGGAACGGCCATCACGCCCACTTATGCTCTGGTTACGGACACCAATCCCCTGACCGGCGTCCCGGGCGTTTTTATGCCTTATTTGTCCTTCTCCGACTGGGACGGCGACGGGGACAGCGATGCGGTGTTGAGCGACAGGTTCTCCTTCTGGTCCATAATATTTTACGCCATGATGCAGGGCACAAAAGAGGAAGTGGTCACCGGGACCCTGGAATTTGATTTGGGAACCCGTTACTTTGAAAACACGGGAACCGTTACGGAAGCCGTGTTTGAAGAGCAAACCGGAGACGCCAACCCCTTCTCGGGATTTTTGGACAAGACGTTCCCGGGCGCCACGACCATTGCAGACCTGGACGCCGACGGCGACCCGGACGCAGTCTTCGGAGAAATTTACGGTAAATTCTACTATTACCGGAATGTGGAAACCGTGGACGAGGCACTGGCTATATTAAAAGACGACGACGACCTCTGCTTTGTGCAGACGGCCGGCTCCGAGTCCTCCTCCATGTGGCGGAAGGTCAAGGAGTTTTTCGCGCCTTCCAGATACTAAACGACCCTGATTTTTTGTAATGTTCAGGGGCGCCTGTTTTCAGGCGCCCCTGATTTTTTTTGGGTGGAACTTCATCCTTTCTTCAAAGGGGCCGTCTCCGGCGATCTTCTCTTTTGGCTTACAGATTATTTTTTTGTCGCTCATCCGCCTGATTCTAACTAGGATATCCATACCAAAAAACATCTTTTAAATTACATATAATAATACTATTAAGATGCTTTTTAAAAATAATTTTACATTTTACGTATTTTTCCTGTAACTTTTTTTGAAATCTATTCTATAAAGCCATATCTGTACAAATAGTTTGACGCCGAGAGACTATGCTTTTTTTCGGGGGGAGCTGTAAATTTTAAAAGGAGTGTTTTTGATGAAACAAGGGAAAAAGATCCAAGCAATTGATTCGAAACATGTTGCAAAAGCGCTGGAGGAGGTCGGCTCCACCGCGCTGTTCGCCAGCAGGAAATTTGGCTGCGCGCTGGCCTTTACCAATACCGGTTTTGGTTTGGAAAGAAAGGTCCACCAATTCACAACCGCTCAACCCATCACCCGAAAAGGCGGCCTCAGCCGGTCCGCATGCAGGGAACTGGCGGCGGCGGGCGTCCTTACCCCCGCAGGTTCAAGCTCTTCCGCCAACAGGCTGATCGCCCGGGGCGCATTGGCTGCGGCTTTTTCCGGCGCTCTGATTTTGGGCGGCGGCGTGGGCGACGCCCTGGCGGACAGCCTTGGCTTGAATTATTACGGCGGAACCAACCCCCTGGCCGAAGCATCGGAAGGATATTCAAAACCGGCCTTTGTGGACATTGATAAAGACGGCGATCTGGACTGCTTCGTCGGCGACTATCAGGGCTACGTCAACTTCTGGGAAAATCAGGGCGCCAAAACCCAGCCGAACTTCGTCTTCGTTAAGCCGAAAAGCAACCCGTTAAGCGGCACAGAAAACTATTTCCGGTATACCACGCCCTCTTTTGTGGATATTGACGGCGACGGAGATATGGATTGCTTTGTCGGAACGTGGGAAGGGGATTACTACCAGACCTGGGAAACCAAGAGTTCGGACTACATGTCCTCCATCAGCTTTTTCGAAAACAAGGGCACGCCCCAGGCCCCTGTTTTCGACATAAGCAACATAGTGGTTTCCGGAACGACCAAAGCCATTGATCACAACCCCCTTGTTGTGGGCGACCTCTGGGACGCCGCCCCGACCTTTGTGGATATTGACGGCGACGGCGACATGGACTGCATGGTCGGCGGGTATTACGGATATGTCGCTTTTTTTGAAAACATAACCGGCGAAGTGGAGCCCCAAAAAGGCCCGGTAACCGCCACCATCGAATTTGCCTGCCAGGGCTATTTGCAGGACTCCGAGTCCAACACGATTTACGCCGGTTATAACGCGGCGCCTGCTTTCTCCGACGTGGACGGCGACGGCGACATGGACCTGCTCCTGGGAAGCGCGTATGGGCCCTTGGCCTTCTTCGAGAATACCGGCGACAAGTACGGATATTCGTTCGAGGAGCGTACCCAGGACGAAAATCCTTTCAGAGTCGACCCGGGAGTAGCTTCGGCGCCGGTTTTCGCGGACATCAACGGCGACGGACTGGACGACCTGTTTACAGGGAGCAGCGGATATGCTTCCTATTACGCCTCAATGGTCTTGTCGTCTCCTAAGGCGCCCTATTTTGCCGACATGGACCCCCTGGAGGAAATGCTCTCCAACAACTCCATCCGGTACTACCAGAACACGGGAACTAAAACGGCGCCGGACTACCGCTCCCGGGGCGACAATCCCTTTAATTTGGGTCCCATGGAGAGCATGTCCATCCCGGCTTTGGGGGACGTGGACGGGGACGGCGACCTGGACGCCGTTATAGGCGGTCTCCATGTCTACGGAGGCCCGAGTAAAGGTGAGCAAACAAATCCGCCCATGGGCCGGGGGATTATCAACTATTATGAAAATATAGGCGATAAGGACGCTCCTCTGTTCGCCATCCATACCGTGGACGATGATCCCTTCGCATTGAGCAAAATTGGCTTCCTTCCATCTCCGGCCATTGCGGACATGAACGGAGACGGAATCAATGAGGTATACGTCGGATACACGGACTATAACATCATCATGGAGCCGCCCGTTGAGGAAACCAAGGGGCTCATGCCCAGCACCAGCGGCGTCGAATCCTTTGTGTATAACGGCGAAACCCGGATGTTTGATGAACTGATTGAACATCCCCTGGAAGACCTGGAATATGTACCCGTCTACCCCAGCCCCGCCTTTGTGGACATTGACGGAGACGGCGACCTGGACGTTTTCCTGTCAGGCATTGTCGATGAATATTCAGGCGGCGTTGCATTTTACCGCAACGACGGCACCGCCGTCACGCCCACCTTGAATCTGATCACCGACACGGTGCTGTTCGATCCCATGGCCTCCATTATCCAGTACACCATTTCGCCTATTTCAGGATCCGATTTCATCACGGAGACGGCGGTGGTAAGCGGGGCTGTGGGCTCCTTTATCCCCACCTTGTCGTTCGCCGACTTTGACGGCGACGGGGATCAGGACGCCGTCATGGGGGACCGCTTGCCCTGGTTCAGAAAAATGATGTACTTTATCGGCGAAGGGGGATCGAGAAAAGGCGGGGAACTGCCCGACGCCCATGATGTGATCTGGCAGGACGCCCGTTACTTCAAAAACGTGGGAACCAAAACCTCCCCGGCTTTTGAAGAACAGGCGGGAAGCGCCAATCCCTTTGCCATCGCTACGGAAAAAACCATCCCCGGCGCCGTGGTCATGGCCGACCTGGACAATGACAATGACATGGACGCCGTGGTGGGCGATTCGGCCGGCAAGCTCACATATCTCAGGAATGTGAGAACCGTGGACGAAGCCGCTGCCATTTTCAAGAGCGACGACGACCTCTGTTTTGTGCAGACGGCCGGCTCAGAGTCCCCCTCCGTATGGCGGAAAATCAGGGAGTTTTTCGCTCCTTCCAAATACTAAATTTAGTCTTAAATTCTAAGTAACAAGGGGAGCCCCGCATGGGGCTCCCCTCACTTCCATATCCCTGTTTCCTTGGTAAATTTCCGGTTTTTCAAACATTCCGGAACACAGATAGTATTAGCCAATTACTTAAAAGCATGATACTCACTATTTAAGTTGTAATTTCTTCCCTAAAAAAGCAGTTTTCCAACCAGGCGAATAGAACTATTTCCGGTAATTTAAAAAATAGTTACAGGACTGGCAGACGGATGCCAACCTGCTGTTGTTGCGGCAAATTCAACGCCCATTTCCCCTGGGAAGCGAACCTTGTCTCAATGGACATGTTTGATTGATTCTATCGGTAAAAATAAATTGGGAGTGGATACTATGAAAAGAGAGAACGCGGACAGTCCAAAGGAAACAGCGAGCGCCCTGGCGAAAATCGGCGCGTCGGTGCTGTTTGCCGATAAGGCTTCGGGCTTTGCTTTGGCCTTTGCCAACACGGGCAAGGGAGTGGAAAGGAAATTCCACAAGTTTACAACCCGGAGCCCCATAACCTCCACGAACAATCTCAGCCGCGCCGCCCGCAGGGAATTGCAGGCGGCGGGGATTCTCGCCGCCCAGGGTTCCCGAGCATCTGCCAAAAGGCTGATCGCCCGGGGCGCATTGGCGGCGGCGTTTTCCGGCGCATTGCTGTTTGGCGCTGGCGAGGCCATGGCCGAGGATTTCGGGTTTACTTATTACGGTGGATCCAATCCTCTTGCGGATGTGACGGCATGGCAGGCCGCGCCGGCTTTTGTCGACATTGACAATGACGGCGACATGGATTGCTTTATCGGAGATGAAGACGGGTATATTGAATATTGGAACAACAAAGGATCCGCCGAATCCCCTGAGTTCATCCAGATAACCGGAGAAGGCAACCCGTTTAGCAATACCTGCGTCAATGATTGGGCGGCGCCCGCCTTTGTGGACATAGACGGCGACGGCGACATGGACGCGTTCGTCGGCCATTTTACGATGTTGCATCAGGCGTGGGACGGCGGTTCCGGGGCCGACTCCATTATATCCTTTTTCGAAAACACGGGCACGCCGTCCAATCCTGTATTTGACGGCGGGGTTATCAGCAACTCTCGCAAAACGGCGAGCCTGGGCTACAACCCCCTGATTCTTACAGGCACATACGAAGCCGTCCCCGCTTTTGTGGATATTGACGGCGACGGCGATATGGACGCCTTTGTAGGGGATTATCACGGCAACGTCTGGAGCTTTGAAAACACGACCATTAACGGCGGAGAATGGCCTGATAAAAAAGGGCCGTTTACCGGAACCATCGAATTTCAAAACCACGGCCTTCTCAGCGCCTACCTGACCGATCAGACATACGGATACATTGATGCGCACGGCGATGCGTTCGGAGGAAGCGCTGCGCCCGCCTTTGTGGATGCGGACGGCGACGGCGACTACGACCTCTTTGTGGGCAACAAATACGGGACCATCCAATATTACGAGAATACGGGCTCCAAAACGTCTTTTTCGTTCACGGAGCGCACCATGGACGACAACCCGCTGCGCATGAGCCGAGGCGCTCTTTGCAACCCAGCATTTGTGGATATCGATGCAGACGGTAAGAAGGACCTGTTCACCGGCGGCGTTTATTGGCTGTTCGATATGTTCAGAAAAAGCGGGGACACGTCTTACGCCGTGGACTTCACCCGCAACACCATGGTTCGCTTTTACAAAAATGTCGGCACAACCAAGGCGCCGGACTGGCGGTCCCGCGGGGACAACCCCTTTAACCTGGGGCCTGACTACAAGACCCCTGCATTTGCATTGGGAGATGTGGACGGCGACGGAGACGCAGACGCTGTTGTCGCCCGCAACGGCATGTATATGGTAACTGAGGGCGCTAATAAACTCGTCTTGTATGGGGGAGGACAAATCAAGTACTACGAAAACACGGGGTCTTTGGAAGATCCGGAATTCGCCTTCCATTCATGGGATGACGCCGCCTGGGGCGCCGAAGGGCATTGGTATATGCCAGCGCCCGCCATAGCCGACCTGAACGGAGACGGCTTTGGCGAAGTCTATCTGGGCTGCACGCAAGATTATGTATATAGTCCCTCCGGCCCAATAAGCGGGACAGGGGCCTTCGATGCTTTGCGATACGTCACGGAAACAAGGTTATTTGATTACTGTGAAATGAATCCCCTTGCAGAACTGGGGGACCTCCCGCCCTTCCCCCAGGCCGCTTTCGTGGATATTGACGGCGACGGCGACCTGGACCTTTTTGTTGCAGGCGGCGCCTATTATTCCAAATACGACAACCCGGCGGTCTCCTTCTTCCGCAACGAGGGCACGCCCATCAGTCCATCCTTTACGGTGATCACGAACTCCAACCCCCTGTCCGGCGTTTTGACCTCTTATCTGCCCTTCCTGAACTTTGCGGACGTGGACGGCGACGGAGATATGGACGCGGTGTTGAGCGACCGCTACGGCTGGTTTGTAGGCGCCAGAAAGGACGAGGCGCCAAACTGGGGGCCCCGGTATTTTGCCAATACGGGATCGGCCACGGAGCCTGAATTTGTAGAACAGTTCAACGACGCCAATCCCTTTAACGCGTTCAAGAAAAAAACCGTTCCCGGCGCCGTGGTCCTTGCCGACCTGGACAACGACCAGGACCCGGACGCCATAATGGGAGATTATTACGGAAAGCTGTACTATTATCGGAATGTCGCAACCGTGGAGGAAGCCCTGGAGATCGTCAAGCATAACGACGACTGGCTGTGCTTCGTGGAAGGCGCCCGGCACGAGAATTCCTTGTGGGAGAGCATGGCTGATTCCTGCAGGCGGGGCGCCCAGAAGGTCAGGGCGTTTTTGGCGCCGTCCAGATACTAAGTTTTTGACAAATTGAATCAACAAGGGGGCGCCTGAAACCAGGCGCCCCCTTTATTTTTTGCATCTTACCGCCTTTGGAAAGGCTATTTCCGCTGTCCCAGGGCCGGCGGGGTTTCAGGCGGTCCGGCGAATGCCTGGGCGATTTCCATCCATTCCTTGGCGACGTCTCCGACCACTTCCAATCCCGTGTCGCCCACGTTCCTGCGCTGGGTGACCACCAGGCAAAAGTCCAGGGCGTCGCCCTTGACCAATTGGTCCGTGTTTTCATCCCCGAAATTCCAGTCTGCTCCGGACGGACTTTTCAATTCCACGCGCACGGTTTTTTCGGGCACGGGCGCCTGACGATTCACGTAAGCCCATTTAAAGGTGATAAAGCCGATATGGGCCACGTGGGAAAGGCGATCCGTGGCCTCCCGCTGTGCGCCAAGGGCGTCCACCACGTCCTGTCCGTGGGCCCAGGTTTCCATGAGCCGGGCCGTGGCGAAAGATAAGGCGCTCATGTCCGGGCCGTACCAGGGCAGGCGATCCTTGGGGTCCAGGGCCTCCAGGGCCTTAAGCTCCGCGGTGCGCTCTTCCCGCCACCACGCCATAAGCTCCTGGGCGGTTTTCCCGCGTCCTAAAGCGTGCACCTTTTTGTGCACGTCGTCAAAATCCTTGATGCCCTCCAAAAGCCACTGCATCTGCTTTTGAAATCCTTCCTTATCCGTGGCGGAGAGTCTGCCCGCCTCATCGAAAAAAGCAATGTGCGAAATCTCGTCCCGAATGGTCCACCCAAAAAACGGGGTTTCCTGGTCCAAGCCCTTGTCGTCCAGTCCGGCGACAATGGCGTCCAGGGCGTCGTACTCCGCTTTCAAATCTTTACAGATATCTTTCATCCCAGCTTCCCTCCCTCTCTGGTAATCAGGCTTTGAATTCCTCCCACAACAAAGGCGACAGTTTCCTCCCCGACGGTCTTCAGGGTCTCGGGGTCAATCTGACTGAGTTGGTAAAAATACCCCAGCCGATCGAATATGCCCACCGTGCAAACGCCCATGATCTCAGCGGACATGGAGGACCGAAACTCCATGCCGGAAGCCTCCTGGACCACTAAAATGGCCCCCTTGACGTCCTCGATCATCTGGACGGACCACACTTTGCGGGCGCGCTGAAACTGTTCGCTGTTCCCAATGCGTTCATCGTAAAAAAGAGCCAGCTTTTCGTTATGGTGCACGCAAAGAACCTCAAAAAAAGCCATTCCCGCCAAACGAATGCCTTCCAAAGTGGTGGCGGCCTTGCGAAACTCCGAGCCCACAAGGCGGCGCACAAACATGCCGATATCCTCCAGCACGCTCATGAGCAAGTCTTCCTTGTTCTTGAAGTATCCGTAAACCGTACCCACGGAGACGTCGGCTTTTCCGGCGATGTCTTCAATGCGGGTTTTACGGTATCCCTGTTCCGCAAACAGGGTCTCCGCGGCCTGCAAGATGGCCTGTCGGCGCTCTTTACGTTGCCTTTCCCGGCGGCTGGGGCCGGGAGTTTTGTCTTTGGATTTTGGTTGCATAGCTCTTTAATTTTTTAAAGGTTAATAATGCCATCAATGTTGGGTGAACCTGCAGTCACGCCGAAGATTGGATTGTGCTTGCGTGAGATAGGGGGTCAAGTCTACGTTTGACGTTTGAGACAATTTTTTCCTCCTCAAACGTCAAACGTAGACTTGACCCCATTTGCCTTTATCTGCCTTTGAATTTGGGCGGCCGTTTTTCCAACAAGGCGGCGACGCCCTCCTTGGCGTCCTCCATTTCAAAGGTCCGGGATTGGCAATGGGCTTCCCATTCCGCGGCTTCCCGCGCCTTCCAATCAAGGCCTTTGTATATGGAGCGCTTCATCATTTGCACGGCAACGGGCGCGCTCATGGCGATTTCCCGGGCGAGTTCACGAGCCTTGGGCAGCACTTCCTCCCGGGGCAGGGCGTAGCTGGCCCAACCCATTTCAAGGGCTTCGGCGCCGTCGAAAAGCCTGCCCGTGAACAATAACTCGTTGGCTTTGGACAGGCCCACAAGGCGCGGCAGCACATAGCTCACGGCCATGCCGGAGTGGATGCCCAGGCGGACGAAATTAGCGCCGTATCTGCCCTCCAAAGCCGCACCCCGGATGTCGCACATCATGGCCAGGCCGAACCCGCCGCCGATGGCGTGGCCGTTCAAGGCGCCGATCACCGGAAAGGGGAGGTCCGCCACAGCCAGAAAAGGCGCGTAAATCTGTTCAAAAACCTGATTGGGCAAGGCGCCGTCTTCCGGAAAAGCGGCGTGAAAATCCATGCCTGCGCAAAAGCTCTTGCCGGAACCGGTTATGATCAGGCATCGCAGGCCCTTGTGGGCCCGCACCTGGTCCATGGCCTCCTGAAAGGCGGGAAGCACTTCCGCATTCATGGAGTTCCGGTTTTCCGGACGATTGAGCGTAATGACGGCTATGCCGTCGGCTGCTTCGAATAAGACGGGAGAGTCGCTCATGCCCCGGCCTACTTTGCGGCCATTTTCAAGGGCGCCAAGGAGGTTCCCCGTTTGGCGGATATGCTGGCAAACAGCTCCTGCTCGCTTGCCGGAGGCGTTTTCCACTGGTCTTCGGAAACCGGCTTGAGGGTGATGGCCTCCGTCGGGCAGGTGGTGACGCACAGGCCGCATCCGATGCAGCGGTCCTCGTCAACCACGGCGATGCCGTCGTCATCGTAGGTAATTGCCAGGACCTGGCATCTTTCTTCGCAATCTCCGCAAGCTGCGCACAGTTCGGCGTCCACCACAGCCTGGAAATTTGTCAGGACGATCTCCGTGGGTTTGGGATGCTTTTTCAAGGCGCGGAGCACGCCGCAGCAGCAGCCGCAGCAATTGCACATGCCGCCGGGATTGACCACGTTAAAGGGCTGGTTGACCAGGCCGTACTCCTGACATTTTTCCTGGATTTGCAGGGCTTCCTCAAGAGGAATCATCCGGGCCAGACCGTTTTCCACATAGTAGTCCGCATGGCTGCCGAACACAAAGCAGACTTCCAAAGGCTTGGTGCACATGTTTCCGGTTTTATGCTGCTGCACCCGGCAGATGCATTCGGCGATGGCGATTTTTTTCTGGCGCTTTAAAATTTCCATGGCGTTGTCATGGGCCGCCACGGGAAAGGAGCCGTCCACGGATTGGTTGACCGGGATGGTCCGCATGGGCGAATCCGCGTCCTGATCAAAATTGAGCAGCGCCTCGTCCATATACTGGTCGCACAGGCGGGCGTATTCCTCGTCCATGTTTTTCAACTGGAATTCATAGGAGCCCACCACAAAGGGAACGGCGGCATAGCGCACCAGATCGCCTTTGCGATGCCGGAAGATAAGCCCGTCCTTGGCCATCTGCTGCAACACGGCCGAGACTTTTTCCGGGTCCATGCCGGCGCGTTCTGCGATGCCTTCCGGGGTTTCCAGGAAGAGGGTCATGTCCAGGTACATCGCGGCCTGTTCTTCCGTAAACATCTTTTTGAGGATTTTGATCTCCACTCCGGATTCCGTGGCCGGAAATCCCAAGGAATATTGGTCCAGTTGTTCACGCAGTTGCTGATAAATGTCTTTGGACATGCCCCCTCCTTTCATAGGTAACTTAGTTAGCTTGCAAAAGTATAATCCCCGTGGGTTTCGCCGTGTTGATGGCCGCATTCATGGCCGTGTTCGCTGCATCCGATGCCGGAGTCCTTGATTTCTCCGTCCAGCCAAAGCTGCAGGACGTCCTTAACGTCCCCGTCGCAGCCCCGGACCACCTGGATTCCGGCCTCCTTGAGTTTGTCCACCGCGCCCTGTCCCATGTTGCCGGAAAGCATCACGGTAACGCCTTCTGCAGAAAGCTGTTGTGCAATGTTGGATTTGCAGCCGCATCCCTGGGGGGATTCGACAGTGCTTTCTTCCGTGATTTTTTTGTCGGCGTTCACGGTGAAAACGGTAAAATGGTCGCAATGGCCGTAATGATCGTCGATCTTTCCTTCTCTGGTGGGTACTGCAATCTTCATGTTTTTTGTCTCCCTACGTTTGCGGCGTTTTGTTTAAAAACGCCCTTATGGCTTCTTTATGATCATCGCTCATGATCATAAGGGGTTGAATATGGGCTTCCATATCCAGGGCGGTTCGTAAATCCACCTGCGTGACGGTGTTCATGGCCCGTTTGGTCCAGGCCAGGGCCTTGGCGGACCGGGAAGCGATTTTCGTCGCTAATTCCATGACTTCCTCGCCTATGGTCTCATGGGGCGATACCTTATTTATCAAACCCATGTCCAGTGCTTTTTGGGAGTCGAACATTTTGGCGGTGAACACGAGCTCCCGGGCCTTGGCCATCCCAATCCTTTGGGTCAGGAAGTAGGCGCAGCCCAGGTCGGGCACGGCCGCGATTCGGATGAAAAAGACCGAGAATACGGCCCGTTCCGTGGCGTAGGTGATGTCCGAAGCCAAGGCCACGCCCAAGCCTCCTCCCACTGCGAATCCGTCCACTTCCGTGATCACCGGTTTAGGCCCCTGGTGCAGCATGATCAAAATATCGTTGATTTTGTTCATGGCGTCGCAAAGAGCCAATGGGTCCAAATTATCGCCGAGAATGTCGGCGTCGCCCCCGGTCGTAAAATTCCCCCCTGCCCCCCTTAATACTATAACCTTAACTGAGTCATCGGCAAGTACCTGAGGCAAGGTTTCCAGCATAGGGAACACCAGCTCCTTGCCCATGGCGTTCATTTTTTCGGGAACGTTCATGGTGCAGCGAGCCACGCCGTCAATTTTTTCTACGATAAAAGCATCCGAACCCATATGCACCTCCTGAAATACATTGCAAACATGATTGCAGCGCCCCTCCGGGCGTCATAATATGGTCAAACGATTTGTTTTGGTTTATGACTCCTTTTCCTTAAGTTTGGCCCATAATTGGTCCACGTGAAAGATTTGATATAAAATAACCGCCAGGATGGTGGTCGACGATAACGGATCGCTGAAAAACGGCCTCAAAAAATGCGGCATGCGAGAAAAAATCTCGGGAACCAGGCCTGTGCCGACGCCCAGAATAAAGGCGATGCCCACGGCGAAAATCTTTCTTTCGTCCAAAGGCTCGGCGGTCATTTCCTTGAGGCCGGTGAGAATCATAAAGGACACGGCGAAAAGCAGGCAGGCGCCCACCACCGGTCCGGGCACCATGGCGATGGCCGTGGACAGCTTGGGCGAAAATCCCAGAATTGCGAATATGACGCCCGCGCAAATGGCGATCCACCGGCTGACCGCGCCGGTGGCAGCGGCCAGGCCCACGTTGCTGGACGAGGTGTCTACGGCCATGCCGCCCATGAGTCCGGCCATGGAGGTGGTGAAACCGTCGGCCAGCAGGCCCTTGCCGATGGGCTTCATGTCCAGCTCCTTCAGTTCGGGCTGGGAGATTTTTTGCGCAGCGATGAGGTTGCCGAAGCTCTTAAGGGACCCGCACAGGGAGATCACCAAAAAGGGCACAACGAGCTGTAGCGAAAAGCCCAGGCTAAGCTGGCTCAGGTCATGGATCGGAAAGGCGGCCCAGGGCTCGTGGACGATCCGGTTCATGTCCGTAAGCGCCTCGGGGATGATCAGCAAGGCCAAAGCCCAGCCCGCAATGACGCCCAAAAGCAGGCAGAACATTTTTATGGGGCCCTTGCCCCAGATATTGGCGCTGACCATCACCACCAGGGCGACCACGCCCACGGTAACGTCCTGCCAGGCCATGCTGTCCCCGGCGTACTTGACGCCGAAAAAGTTGGATACGGACACGGGAATGACGCTTACGCCCACCATCATCACCACCAAGCCTACAATGATGGGCGGAAAAAGAAGCCTTAGCTTGCGGATCACCCCGCTCAAGAGCATCTCGATCACGCCGGCGAAGACGATCATCCCCCGCATGACCGGAAAGCCTCCCACCCACGCCGCCTGCATGGAAACCGCTATATACGAAGGGCCGCACAGGTTTGGGCAGAGATAACCCGAGCCGATCCAGCGGTTCCGGCTGGCCTGGATTACGGAGCCGATCCCGGCGGCGATCATGGTTAGAGCCACCATGGACCCGGCTTCTTCGATGGTCCCCCCCACTTCCTTGACCAGCATGGCGGGAAAGGTGGCGGCGGTGAACAACAACAGCATCTGCTGCACGCTCAAAAGCAACAAGTCCTTGACCGGCGGGACGTCGTTCAATCCGTATACGATGTTGTTTTGCGGCGCACTCATATCAATTCATCCAGGCGGGCTGCGGTAAAGGGGAAATGGCTCCCACGACGACCGTTTGTCCTTCCATTTGGGCGAGCCTGCCGTAGATGCTCATTTTTGCAGGGTGCTCGCCCGCATGCTGCTGGCACAACATGCCCACCGTAGCCCGGTCGGCGTCTTCCAATCTGTTTTTCAATTCCAGCAACGGCGTGCTTCCGGTGAAATCCTTATAGTCAAAAAGGGACGCGTCCACCGTTATGTCCATGCCTGGGTAAATAAGGCAGGAGCCGTCCAAATTCATGACGAAAACCCGGTTATCCAGAATGGTATAATGGGACTCGGGGGATTTTAAAACGGGCAGGGCCGCTTTTCCGCGGCTATCGACCAGCGCGACTGCGTCGTCCACCAGAATCCTGAAAAACTCGACTTCGGCCCGGGAGTCGTCCAAGCCGCTTCCCACCACCACCACCTTGCCGTTGGGCATAACCGCCCTCAGGTTGCAAGAGGACTTCCACAAGGGGTGCAGGCTGCCCGGGGCGTTCCATATATAATGGACCCACCCGAAAGGATTGTTGGGGTTTTCGGTCTCCCGATAGATCATCTGCATGGCCTTTTTTCCCCAGAGATCGGTAAAACCGTACAGGTTACGGCCTACCAGATCAGGGTAGCCGCCGTGGTACAGGTTGGTCCCGTCCAGGGCGTAGACGTACAAATAGGCGTTGTCCAAGGTCCATTTGTCCTCGTCCGCCGTGAAGTCCTCAAAGGCCTGATCGCCTTTTTCCTCAATCAGGGCCGCCGCTCTGTGAACCAGGGTGAGCATGCGCCGGGTGTCGCGATAGGCGTATGCGGAGAAATCCGGCAGAGGCTCCCGAGGGATCAGGCTGTACCCTATCCCCGCCGCTAACAACAAAAGTAGGGCGCCCCATAGAACCTTTTTCAACGCTTTAACTCCCGGGAAAGGATTAAATCTCGACGATGGACAGCAGGCGGTCAACCACGTCATCGACGACATTGGGATTGTCCAGCTTGATCTTTATCGCATGCTGTTTGCAGGCTGCGGCGCAACGGCCGCACATTCTGCAAATATCCTTTCTTATAACCTTTCCGTCAACTATTTCCAGCGCATTTAAGTAACAAACCTCGACGCACTCCCCGCAGGCAATGCAGTCGTCGGTGATTTCCAGACTGATTCCCTCCACCGGATGCTGGAGCGTATCCACCAAATCCGGCGGCAGAGGCCCCAAAAAACGGCTGAGGCAGCAGCATTCACAGCAAAAGCAAATGGTCATCAATTTGCCTTTGTCCTGAATGCCCAAGGTATCGCTATCAAAGCGGATTTTGCCAACCATGGGCACCAGCCCATAACTCACGCCTTTGCGGGCGTGGGCCTTGGCCTCCTCCTTGGTCACCATGCGCCGCCACTTTTTAGGCGTGTCCTTGGCTGACTCGCCCAAAAACAGGCAGCCGTGATCCACGGGGTAATTTTCGCAATCGTAATTCATGCGGCAAACGCATTTGCTCAGGATCGCCCTATGGGACGACCGGTCGATAAGGTCGTCGATAATCTCGATAGGCAAGGCCAGGTCTTCGGCGCCTTCGATGTCCTGATTGATTGGCAGCACGGAGAAATTGGTCTTGGCCGGGTCGAACACCGCCAGATTCTTCCGAAAAAAGTCAATATGCCCCAGGATGGAAAAATGCTCCGGCCCGAACAGCAAGGCCCGCCGGACGAATTTCGGCAGTTTTTTGTCTCTGCCGTAAAGCCGCTGCATTGCCAGCCCCGACAAAAAAGTGAATACGTCAAACTCTTTAATGCTTTTGAATAGCTTCATCCACAGCCCCCCGCGTGTGATGAACAAACCGATTTTTCGAGCATAAAATAGAATTGTTAATAGGACGCCGGGCTCGGCCTCATAGTTGAGACAGGGCCAAAGGATCCGGCAGGATCCTTTGGCCCGTTTGAAAAGCCGTTGTTTACAGGCCGGAAGTCTTGAAGATGATTTCGCACATAACTTCGTTGGCGCCGCCGCCGATGGAAATGAGCTTGGCGTCCCGCATGTAACGGGAAATCCACATTTCGTTCATGAAGCCTATGCCGCCGTGCATTTGCAGGCATCCGTCCGCCACCTTGTTCATCAACTGGCCGGCGAGGAGCTTGCCCATGGAAATCTCGCGGGTGACGTCCTGGCCTGCTTCCTTCAACCGTACAATGTGGTAAGTCAGGGCGCGAAGGGATTCCGCTTCCGCCATCCACTGGGCCAGCCTGTGCCTGAGCACCTGCTTGGACAGTAAGGGTTTGCCGAACACGATGCGGCCCTTGAGATACTCAGCGGTGCGTTTGATGGCCCTTTCCACGCCTACGTAGGCCGTGGGCAAAGCAGTGAAACGCTCGTGCTGGAACTGCTGCATCTGCTGGATGAAGCCTTCGCCTTCCTTGCCAATGAGATTTTCGACCGGAACCTTTACGTTGTCAAAGTAGAGCTCCGCCGTATCCGAGGAGCGCATGCCCAGTTTGTCCAGCTTTTTGCTGATTTGAAAGCCGGGCAAATCGGTAGGCACCACAAACAGGGAGTAGCAATGATATCCCGGGTCATCGCTGGTGCGGGCCAGCAAAGTCAGGAAGTCGGCCTGGGTGCCGTTGGTGATGTAGGTTTTGGAGCCGTTGATGATGTAATAGTCGCCTTCCCTTTTGGCGTATGTTTTCAGGGCGGCCACGTCCGAACCGGCGTCCGGCTCGGTAACGGCAATGGAGGATACCATGTCGCCTGCAATGGCCGGCATGAGGTATTTTTCCTTGAGATACTCGCTGCCGAATTCGTAAATGGCGGGAGTGGCCATGCCTGTCTGCACGGTGATGGCCATGCCGACGCCGCCGCAATCTATACGGCCAAGCTCTTCCAGGAAAGCGCATTCCGCCCAGTAGTCCATACCCTGTCCGCCGTATTTCGGGTCGTAGCGGATCCCCAAAAATCCCAAGTCCCCCATTTTTTTAAACAGTTCGTGCAAGGGCGTCGTCCCTGCCTCTTCCCATTCATCCACGTAGGGATTGATTTCCTTTTTTACAAAATCGCGGACCGCACTGCGGACCATTTGAGCTTCCTTGTTAAAATACAGATCTTTTGCCACGTTGCCCTCCTTAAATATTCTTTGGATACGATGATGATCTATTTACCGGTGAACTTGGGTTCCCGCTTTTCCAAAAAGGCGGTAATGCCTTCCTTTGCATCTTCCGTCGCCGCCACGTCCGACAGCTTGCCGGATAGGAGATCCAAGGCGCTCTCCAAATCCATGGAATCCACGGCGTAATAGGCTTCTTTCCCGATCTTCATGCCAATGGGGCTCTTTTTGGCCAGGGTGGACAACACCTTGTCAACCTCCGCGTCCAGATCCTCGGGGGCGACCACCCGGGTGAGCATGCCCATTTCCAGGGCCTTTTCCGCGGTGATCTTGTCGCCCAGAAGAATCATCTCCATGGCCGCCTTGCGGGGCACGTTCCTAAAAATCAGGGCGCCGATCATCAAGGGGAACAAGCCCACATTCACCTCCGGGGTCCCGAATTTGGCCGTGTTCGCGGCGATCACAATGTCGCAGGCCAGCATGAATCCCGTGCCTCCGGCCACGCAGGAGCCAGCCACCCGGGCCACCGTGGGCTTGGGATATCCGGCGATTCTTTTCAGCAAGTCCGCATAGGCCTGATTGCCGCTTTGGGCCTTGCCCACGCCGCCGCCCATGGCGCTTGCAAGGTCTGCCCCCGCGCAAAACGCCCGGTTTCCCGCGGCGGTCACGCAAACCACGCGCACTTCCGGATCATTTTCCGCCTCGTCCAGATACTTGAAAAAGCCTTCAATCACCGCTCCGTTGATGGAGTTGCGGTTTTTCTCCCGGTTGATGGTCAACCAGGCCACATTGTTTTCCACACGGTACAGCAAGTCTCCTGAATCCATTGTTTAACCCCTGTTTTTGAAAGTTTACCTCTTGCCCGCCGCAATTTTCATTCGCGCTCGAACAAATTCAAGAACGCCTACGGAGCGACCGGCCTCCCGCCGAAAAAACAAGCTCACAATGGGAAGCCGGCAGGTTTTATCAATGCGTGCTCAGAGCTGCGGCCTGCGCGGCTCCGCATTCCTTTATCCATGTGTGTTTGTTCGGGAGAGGCCCAATGCGCCAAGCCGCAATTCCGGCGGCTCGTCTTGCAAAGACTCAGTTGCATGGCTTCAAGAAGTTGCATGGCGCCTCTTTGGTTGATGGATGTGAAGAATCGAGGAAAGGTCAAGCCCCTGACCCCGGCGTTGAACTTGAATATTTTTTTAAAATATTCAAAAAGTGAAGTCAAGATAAAATTATTCAATTTTAAAATAGGCCGCGCCGCCCTGCCGCCCTGGCCTCCGGACAAAACGGGGGATAGGTTTCGAGAATACAGTATACAAAAATCTCCGTGCATCTGCAACGAGTGGATGAATTTACAGCAGGGGAATTCCAAAGGGCGGAATGGGGAGCGGAGCCAGGGTTTCTTCCTGCACACACAAATCCACCGGCCGGGGCAATTCTCCGGGCGCCGGCGTGCGGCAAGTCCTGACTGGCGGCGGGCTATGATTTTTTATCGAGAATTTGCCGGAGCGTGGAAGCGATGCCGTGCATGGACATGGGTTTGGAGACATATGCGGCCATGCCCATTTCAAGGGCCTTTTTCTCGTTGATCTGGTTGCTGTATCCGGTGCAGATCACCACGGGAACGGTTTCATCCACCTGGCGGATTTTTTCAAAAAGCTCCACCCCGCTCATTTCCGGCATACTCATGTCGGTCATGATAAGGTCGAACTTGGAGGGATTATTGCGGAACATGTCCAAAGCCTCGACCGGACTGGAAAGGGTGACGACGCCGTATCCCAGCCTTCCAAGCATTTGCTCGGCCATTTCCACCATGGAGGCCTCGTCATCCACAAACAGGATGGACTCGCTGCCGGAAGGCAGGTCCGTAATCTCCTCTTGTGCGCCTTCTTCCGATGCGGATTCCCGGGATATGGGAAAGTACAGGCTGAAAGCCGTGCCCTTGCCCGGAGAGCTTTCCACGGCAATGAATCCGCCGTGATTTTTCACAATGCCGTGGACCACGGCCAGGCCCAGGCCGGAGCCCTCCCCCACTTCCTTGGTGGTGAAGTAAGGATCGAATATTCTGTCCACATGCTCCGGCGGAATGCCCGGCCCCGAGTCCGCCACGACCAGTCGGGCGAAGTCCCCCCCACGCACATCCTGGGGCAGGGAGGGATGCCCGGACGGCAAGCTCACCCGTTCCAGGCTGATTTCCAGCATTCCTCCGGTTTGCTCCATGGCTTGGGAGGCGTTGAGGCAAAGGTTTGTGATCGCCTGATTCAGCATGGCGCCGTCCCCGTTAATAATGGCCTTGGCCTCTCCAAAATCCATACGGACATGGACTTTGCCCGGCAAGGTGAACCGGAGCAGGTTCAGGGACTCCCGGATGACGGGAACGATGTCCAGGGGGGCGAGGATTTTCTCCTCGGTCCGGGTGTACCGTAAAAGCTGCGCTATGATATCCCTGGCCCGAAGTCCGGCCTTTCTTATTTCCGCAAGGCTGAAATATTGCGGGTCCGACTCATCCACGTCATATAACAAGAGATCCGCATGGCCGAGCACAACGCCCAGGATGTTGTTGAAATCATGGGCCACGCCGCCTGTCAGGGTGCCGATGGCTTCCCTTTTCTGCACTTCCTGGAGCCTTTGCTCCAGGCGAAGCCGTTCCCCTTCGGCTTTTTTCCTTGCCTCGATGTCCCGGTTGACGCCCACCATGCCGATTGGCTTGCCTTCCTCGTTTCGAATAAAGGAGGTGGTCACTTCGGTCCAGGAAACGGTTCCGTCCTTGCTGATTTGCTGCAATTCCAGGGTTCGCGAGCGTTTTGAGTCAATTCCCGGCCGAAACGCCCTTTCCAGCCCTGCTTTTAAGGCCTTTTCAGCCATTTCCTGCGAGACCAGCGTGAGCATTTCATTCAGGCTTTGCTCCAGGACCTCTTCCGGTGTGTACCCCCGGGCGGCGTAAACGGACGGACTCACATAGGTGATCTTGTCTTTTTTCATGTCATACGTCCAGATGACGTCCGACACGTTGTCCGCAAGCAACCGGTATCTATTTTCACTTTCCCTGAGAGCGGCCTCGGCTTTTTCCCGTTCCTCAATTTCCCGGATGAGTTTTTGCTGCTCTTCCATCAATTCCTTATTGGACTCCTGGGCTTTGTCAGCCAGGAACTCCATAGCTTTGATCATGGAGGCGGCGGCGAAGGTGGAAATGGCGTTCATGAGCATGAAGGTGGCCCAGGCCACCCATCCCCTAATCATGGTGGGGAAGAAAGGAAGGTCCGGCTTCCAATGGCCGCCGCCCTGGAGCGCGCCGAAAAAAAGCAGAATGCAGGCGTTGAGCAACAGGGCGAAGGCGCCGGCCTTTATTCCCAGCAAAAGGCCGGAAAGCACGGCAAAGGCGAACAGGCAAAAAGCGCCGCCGCTCAGCAGCCCGAAATTTCCGATTATATAGAGGCCTATGATGAAAATCAGCAGGACGACCGTTATGGCCCGGAACCTGAAATCCAGACGGCTGGAAACAAGGATGAAAATTCCGGCCGCGTAGGTCGCCGCGTCCAGGAAGAAGATCAGCCAAAGCCCTTCGCGAATCGCCATGACCGCGGCTGGAATCAGGGCGAAAAAAGCAATGATCAGTCCGGCCACCAGGATCACCTGGAGGATTCTGTCCCTCCAGAAGTCCTTATCCCGGCTTTCGCCCGAGAGAGGCGGTTTAAGAAATTTTTTCAGCCTTTCAATCATGCGTCTCAATAGCTTTCAATAAGGCGCTATCCCGTTTTTTTCATTTTCCCTTAACGCGGGGCTTTTTTCTTTTTTTATGCGGCGTGCAAGGGTTCTCCACTCTTTCCCGCAAAAACTTTTCAATCCGCAAGTTCATGAGTTCGGGCTGCTCCACCAGGGCTGCGTGGCTGCCGCGGGGAATGACCAGCAACTCGGAATTGGGGATCATGCCGTGCATGTCCTTTGATATTTCCAGGGGGGTGAACAGGTCGTCCTCCCCGGCGATGACCAGGACCGGAACCTTTATTTCCGGCAGGATCGCCCTGGCCGAATGCTCCTGCATGTGTTTGGCCATGGCCATAAAGGCCCTGAGGTCCAGGGTTTTCAGGTGATCCAGATACAGGTGCAGGTCTTTTTTCCTGATGTGCTGAAAATTGACCAGCCCGGTCAGCCTGGCGCCGGGCCAGGCCACGTAATCGGAAAACAACACCTTCAGCCCGGTGCGGACGGCTTTTTGCGCGGCGCCGGGAAAAAGAAACATGGGATAAAACCCGAACGCGAACAAATACTTGAATATATCCGTTCCCAAAAAGGTGTCCAAAGGGCGGCCGTAAGCCCCCAGCACGGGAATCAGGGCTGCGCAGCGATCCGGATTTTGCCGGTAGAACTCCAGGATGGTCTGCACGCCCATGCTGTGCCCAAGCAGGACCGCCTTGTCCGCTTTTGCGTCGTCCAGGACCGCCAGCAGGTCCCGGGCGTTGGTTTCCATGGTCAGGCCGTCATAATCCGGCCCGGGCCCCGACTTTCCGTGAAAGCGGTAGTCCCAGACAATCACCCGATGGGATTTGGAAAAATACTTGACCAGGTAATTCCAAAAAAACGTGGAAACCCCTATGCCGTTGCAGGCGCACATGACCGGGCCTTCGCCCTCGGTCCGGTAATGAATCCGCGTTCCATCAAAACTTTTAACTGTCCTGCTCACCGCCATAATAAGATATAGCCCCCCTCTCCTGCTCCGTGGCCGTCACGCTTTGCAAAAGCTCTACAATCTCGCTTTCCCGCAGGTTTTCGTTCCGGATAATCAGGTCGTAATCCAAGGCCGGACCTGAGCTGATCCGGTGCACTTTTTCTATCAGGGCGTCGTCTGCAGGCATGTGAACGCCTGCGTCCCTGGATCGGATCCTTGTTAAGCATACCTTTGCGGACGCACTGACGGCAATCAATTTTATGTCAAATTGCAGCCGCAAGGATTCCAGCAATTCAAAGAACAGCGGCGAAGCCCCTGTACTTTCAAAGGCCAGTGCATATTTGGTTTTCAATAATCGCTCAATGGTTTTTGCGGTTTCCACAAACCCCGCTTTGTAGACGTCTTGGGTTTCCAGCCCCTGTTTTTGGAATTGCAGGAAGATGTCTTCGGTTAATAAAAAGGGGATTCCCAGGCGGGATTCCATGAGGCGCCCTATATGGGACTTGCCGCTGCCTTTAGGTCCGAGGAGGATGTAAACTGTCTTCATGGGCCGTCTTCGCGCCCCGGCCCGGCCGGGCGGGGTCAGGGATTGAGGATTTTTTCCAGTTGGGAAAGGTTTGCACGCTTGCCCACGGCGATGACCGTGTCTCCCGGGGTGATGATGGCGGAGAACTCCGGGTTGAAGGACATGGCGCCGTCCGACTTTTTTATGGCGATGATGATGAGGTTCAAATCCTTGCGGATATTGGATTCAAACAAGGCCACGCCGGCCAGTTTGGAGTCTTCCGCGACGGGGATTTCCTCCATGTTGATGTCGTCCTGGGTGGTGCATGAGGCCAGTTCCAGAAAGTCCGTAACGTTGGGATGCAAAATGCCTTCGGCCATGCGCTTGGCGCCAATGTCGTGGGGAGAGACGACCTTGGTGGAGCCGGCCGCCATCAGCTTGGGGATGGAGGACTGGACATTGGCCCGGGCCATGATAAACAGGTCGGGATTCAACTGCCGGGCGGTAAGCACCACAAACACGTTCTGGGCGTCGCTGCCCAAAGCCGCCACCAGGCCCTTGGCCTGCTTGATTCCAGCCTGGATCAGGGTTTCCTCGTTGGTGGCGTCAGCCAGCAGGTAAAGAATCCCTTCCTTATTCAGGCTCTCAAGGTGTTTTTCCTCCTGCTCCACGACCACGATCTGCTTTCTTCCGTGGATCAGGTCTTTGCATAGGACGCTGCCTATGCGGCCGTATCCGCAAACCACGTAGTGATTTTTCAGCTTTTTGATCTGATTTTCCAATTTCCTTCTCCCCAAGATCTCCCGCAGGCGCCCTTCCACCATGAACTGGGCGAGAAACGCCACGGCGTACATAAAAAGCCCCACCCCGAAAAAAATAAAGATGATGACGAAAAACCGGCCGTTTTCGTCCAGGTCGCCGACTTCTTTATAGCCTACGGTGGAAATGGTGATGATGGTCATGTACAGAGCGTCCAAAAAGGACCAGCCCTCTATAATCATAAAGCCCACGGAGCCGCCCAGGATGACGAGGACGGTCATGAGTATGAGGGTTCTGAAATGCCTGGCCTGTTCCATACGTTAATGCGGCCTCCCGGTTTGGCAGTATGCAAAGGGGGGCAAACGGCGCAATACGCCTTTGAATCCCCATAAGGTATCCCGATAATGTTACCAGGAGAACCGGGGAAAAAGCAATACTTGTTGAAGGGAGTTTAGGTTATTAGGTGGGTTATTTATCAGGTACAGCAAAGGGGGCTGGTCCTTGGTTGGCCCTTGGCGAGGCGTCAAACAGCTTTCAAAGCCAACCAATGACTTGCCCCCTATCCAAAATACGGGGATGCAACGGTCTATCCGTTTTTGCCGGAATCCCGCTTTTGGCTTTGCATGGCCGCTTTGATGTATTTTTCCTTGACGGCCATTTTTTTCATGCCCAAAAGCGTGCCCTCCGGAATGGTTTTGGTAAAGGCGTTCACCGCGGATACGGGAATGGTCCCGGCCGGGTCCGCAATCACGCGATAGCGCACCTCGGTTTTGTCCTTGTCTATGGCGGCCATATATATCCGGCCCTGGAACGTCCTCATGGGAATCCGCTTGTCACGACCCACCCCTGCGGCATCCGGGTCCATTTGAAGCAGAATCTCCATAATCCCTTTGTCCCGGTCCTTGGTGGTGATCGCGTTGAAAACCATGTCCCGGTCCGAACAGGGCCAGGGCAAAGCCTGGATATAATAGATCATGAGGCTCCCGTCGTCCAATGTCTCCACAAGCTCCGATCCATTGCATTTGGCCATCCACTGGGAATAATTAGCTACATCCAGCAGAACTGCATCCAACAGGTCCACGCTGGCGGATATCTCTATAACCGCTTCGAATTCCAAAAAATCCGTACCCTCCACCTGGCGGGAGAAGGTTTGCACCCCGTCCTCATCCCTGACCAACTGCCAGGCCCCGTCTTCCGCGAAAACAGGGGAGAGAAATGCGCAAATGATAACCATCAAAGCTGAAAATGTGCAGACATGTTTCATAGTCGGGGCCTCATGTTCTTTTTGATTTTGTTTGGAAGGCGCGCCGTCCAAGGCTGCGGCGCTGTATTGACGATGAATATAAATTAGCGCGGCGCGGCGGGAAAATCAAGGATTTTTGACGCAATGCGGCATTTATTTTGACGTCCGGTAAATTTTATCAAAAAAACCTGGGGAAGCCCCTGGCCCTTTGTGCATTCAAGCCTTTAAAAATTGAGCCCCGCCGGGAATTGGAGTTGACCGGAACCGGCAGGAATGATAATGGATGCGTTGATTTTGCAGGCCCCATTTAAGGAGGGATGGCCGAGTGGTTTAAGGCGGCGGTCTTGAAAACCGTTGGGTGAAAGCCCCGTGGGTTCGAATCCTACTCCCTCCGCCACACTTTTCATGCAAGTCAAGATACTCCAACCCCAGGCAGCGACGTTGGCGACGGCAGATTATGAGTGATAATCCCAGCTATCAACCGCCCTATGTCATTACCCCGGCCATAATCAGCCTGATTGCCGAAATCAGTGAAGCAGTAGGACGTCTGACTGCTCTGAACGGCTCCTCCAGTGACTTGAAACTGAGAAAATTAAACCAGGTGAAAACGATCCAGGGCTCCCTTGCTATTGAAGGCAACACTCTGAACGAAGAACAGGTATCCGCTATTTTTGAAGGGAAAAGGGTGCTGGCGCCGCCAAAGGACATCCTGGAAGTGAAAAACGCCTTGGCCGCGTATGAAAGCCTTGGCGCTTGGAGCCCAAGCAAGGAACGGGACCTCCTGGAAGCCCACAGGATGCTTATGGCAGGACTTGTAGATAATCCGGGCGTTTATCGCAGTAAAGGAGTGGGGGTTGTTTCCGGGGATAAGTTGGTTCATATGGCGCCTCCGGGAGGACGCGTTCCCATCCTTATGCGAAATCTCCTGCTCTGGCTCCAAAATTCGGAGGAGCATCCCCTTGTGGCGGGCTCGGTGTTTCATTATGAATTTGAATTTATCCATCCTTTTGAGGACGGCAACGGACGTCTGGGACGGTTATGGCAAACCCTGATTCTTAACCGCTGGAATGACTTGTTTCTGGACATCCCGGTGGAAAGCCTGATCTATAATCATCAGCAGGAGTATTTCACCGCCCTCCAGGAAAGCACAAACCAAACTGATTCCGGTCCGTTCATTTGCTTTATGCTTAAGATGATCCAAAAGGCCGTTGCGTCCGCCGCCCCCCAGGTCACCCCCCAGGTCGCCCCCCAAGTCGCCCCCCAAGTCGGGCGACTGCTGCGGATCATGCAGGGCGCCATGACAAGGGAGGAGTTACAGCAGGCTTTGGGGCTTTCTGACCGAAAATCTTTCCGTGAGAGATATTTGAAGCCCGCCCTGGAAGCCGGGCTTATTAAAATGACCATCCCGGACAAGCCAAGCAGCCGGAATCAAAGGTATCGCTTAACTCATAAAGGCGAAATCACCCTAACAGCGATGTAATACCCAATTGCTATCATTCGAGTAGTTTTTATATTCATTCTCCAGGCTCCCAAGATTTAATTTGCCAGGATGTAAGAAGACGCTGGGTCCCCGTTTCCGGGAGTGCGTCATGATGATTGCAAAAAAAAAGCAATCATCCCGCCGCCCCCCTACACGGGGATGACGGATAAAATCGGCTTCAGCAGCAAAAATGGTCTTGGAGGCGCTTAGACCATAACCGGGGAGAAGGAAACTACATCCGAGCTTTCCTTTACCATATCAGCACGTCATCCCGGCAAGGGGCGATCCGTTTTTCAGGATCGGCCCGCAAGCCGGGACCCAGCGTCATTTTGGGTTTACCCGCGAATCCAATACGTGTTTGAAAGCAGTTTGGCATTCAGGCCCAAATCGGAGCAACCCATCCTCTTGTTAATCCCGTTTAATTTTTATAATTTTCTCCTGTTTTCATATTTTCAAGAAAAACCTCTGTGTGGTAATCTCAAATAAAATACCATTTGAATAGCATCACGAGGATGCGTCATGAAACCGAGCCTTCGTACGAGCCTGTTACAAAGCAGCGACGTCCTGGCCCGCTACGGGGGAGAGGAATTCTGCATTATGCTGCCGGAAACGCCCCTGGACAAAGCCACGGTCCTTGCCGAGCGGCTTCGCACCGCCATGGCGGAGCTGAGGATCGACCACCCCACGGAGCCGGTGGCTTTTACGGTCAGCATTGGGGCGGCCTCATGGAATAATGACGCAGACGCGGTGGACCAAGTATTAAAACAGGCTGATGAGGCCCCATACACGGCAAAGAATCAGGGAAGGAATCAAACTGTAGCGTGGAGGGATAACCCCGTGGTCATTTAGTATAATCGAGATTGAGCCCATACTTTTTTATTGCGGCTTGTATGAAGCCATGCAATATATATGATATAATTTGAGATATGACCGATTAATTGGAGTTTGAGAAGCGACGGAGAAAATCATGGAAATATTTTTTGTGTTTGTATGGGGCCTGATTATAGGCGCCGCCGGAATATACGCCGTGGTCCGTCCCCAAAAAACCGCTGAGAAAATCAAAAATTTTTATTCCAAATATCCGCTTATTCATTACGCAGGAGACAGGCAGTTGACGGCAAGACCGGGTTATGTAAAGGCCATCGGCGGCGTGTTTATTGCCATGAGCGTGTTTTTTATTGTCGTCTTGTTTACTAAGGGGTTACCATAGTCTTCGTCTCCGGGTTGATTGACTCTCCGTCCCTGAAGGGCGGACAAGGAGAAGCAGCAGTCACTACCTTTTTTCAAAATGGAATCCCGATATTCAAACGAATGGGTGTTCCATCCAAAACCACAAAAAAACAGGAATTCAAGCGACGCCATTCGCCCGCCGGCCTTGCTGAATGTTGAATGTTTTTCCAGGGCGCACCTTGTGTTGCTAAAGCAACCCAGGCAGCAAACTACGCTGCCTGGGCTACCCCAAAAAGATGCACCCCGGGTTGCATTTTGCCTGATCGCCTCTTCTTCGCTTAGGATGCGCACAGCGCATCCCGGCAGGCACGGGGGCCTGCAACTACACTTCATAAAAGGCGGCATCCATAATTCCGGACGCGCTGAAAATGCATTGCAGCTTCGCCCCTTGGGGCGCCTTTTTGAAGCGCCCGGAGCGCGCTTCCCAGTAGGGCAAGCCCTGAAGATTGCCTTTGTATGCATAGAAGGGTGAATGCGATGTTCGGCCGCAGGATTTTCCTGTCCTGGGCAGGTTCTATACCTCATTAAAAAATTGTTTCTTTCCTTTTCAGGATTTTTCAAATGAGGCGGATTGACGACGCGGCCAGCCGCGCGACAGCGGCTGGCGGCCGTACTTGGGGCAGGGTTCGGGATATTGATGGTTAAAAGGATATTGATGGTATAAAAACGGAGGGGTCATCTCCGTTGCAGGCGATATTGGGCGACCATGTACTCCTTGCCTTGGCCGTAGCCCCACAGGCTTTCGCAGGCTACGAAAAAATTCCTCCATCTTTGATGCCAGAGCTTGCCCCGATCCTTTCCGTAGACATTGTCCATGATGCCCATGATTTCGGATTTTTTAGCGCGCATGTTGGCGCCCCAGGCTTGGGCCGTCTTTTGGTAATGGCGCCCGGACAGGGTCCAATGTTCGTTCAGGACCAAATCGTCCTGAAAATAAAGGAGCAGGTCATCCGAGGGCATGATGCTGCGTTGGAAAAAATGCCGGGCGATCCAGTTTTTCGGCCCCGGGCTTTCAAATGCATAGGCGTAATTTCTATGGCAGAACATCTGCAGGAACAAGCGTCCGTCGGGGCCGAGCCATTGGGATATGCGGCTTAACATGGCCCGCCAGTTGCGCAGGTGATTAAACAATTCCACGGAGATAATGCGGTCGAAAGTTCCTCTTGGCGCAAAATTCTGCATATCCACGGTGACCGGATGGAGGTTGGTCAGCTTCAAGGCTTGGGCGCGGGCTTTGATGTATTCCTTTTGCGGACAGGAAGTGGTCACGGCAATGATGTCGCATTCGGGGTACATACGGGCGATCCACAAACTAAGGCCTCCCCAGCCGCACCCCAGATCCAGGATGCGCTGACCGTTCTGAATGTCAGCCCGTTTGGTTATTAATTCGATCATAGACCTTTCCGCTGCATCCAGGGAGTTCGCTTCGTCGGAAAAATGGCAGCAGGAAAACAGCATGGAAGAACCGAGCACCTTTTGGTAAAAATCGATGGGGACCTGAAAAGGATGTCCGTTGCCTTTGGGCAAAGGCATGACAATGGGGGACCGGTCCATGGCGCGGATGAGCGACATCTTGTTTCTCTGCAGGGAATGGACGTCTCCCCTGGCTTCATGGGTAAGGCGTTTTCTTTCCGTAATCCGCATTCCCTGAGTGAGGGCTGCTCCGGGGACGAAACCGCTTTCTGCAAGCTGGGTTGATAAACTCATAGCAACATCCTTTCGGGTGGGATGAGCCTGGAAATCATGCGTTGCATTCTTTCCGGCTCCCATACTTTCATCCTGACCAGCCGCACCCCAGGCCATGTTCAAGACAGTCAGAGTATGACATAGGCGCCAAGCCTTTCGCTCCTGCAGCCGGTAACGCCGCATTCCCGCCGCCTGTTCTTTTAGGAGTCGAGCCAACCAGGGCGGCGGTTGCGAAAAGGCGAAAAAAATCGGACGCGATTCAGTATCTTTTCACAAGCAATATCAGCATAACTATTTGATATCTTGCTCAATTCAGCTTGAATTCCAGTCCGGAGATCCATTAGGCAGTCCTGTATACACGTTTAATCGGCACAAAACGTTAAAAAATTTAGCCTGATTCAATTCTTTTAATTCAAGGCCTGGTCAGGGGCGGTCAGGGTCTTCCTCGGCCCTGGCGCTCTGAAACTGTCTGATTAAGGATGGCCGTTTTCGGAAATTTCCGGACGGGCGTTTTAACCCATTGACTGAGTCGGGGCATGACGCCGGCATGAAATCCTTGACAGTGAAAAATAAAACCATGCGGCCGCAAGGGCCGTAGAGAAAGGGCCGGACGCCGAATATTGCTGATATGTTTTGCATGGCGGTCTCTCCCCTAAGTTGGTTTGACTCCACCGTCCGCCGCCCCGGGAAAAGGCCCCCAGGAGGGCAAACGACCTATCTGCCAACTTACGGGATCTAAGGCAATAGGGCTATTATGAGAATCACATCAACCCATTGAAATGGCGCACCCCAAACCTGTGTAATAGGCCACAATAAAAGGGAAAACCTGTATTTTATTCTTCGGAAAGCTCAATTCCGGACATGGTGAACAGCAGATAGGCTAAGCGCCAGGCGACTACGGACAAGGTTTCCATGTCCAAAAGCTCGTGGGCGTTATCTTCAAAAAGGAGGAGGCATTTTGCGGGAAATGTTTCGTCTGCATCATTGAATAAAAGAAGCAGGTTCATGTGGGGCAAGGCCTGAAAAACCATGGAGGCGTCGTAATCGAATCCCTGGGTGGGCGTCAGCCCCCCTATGGCGGCGCAGGAAGTCATGAGATCCAGGCGCTTGCCTGTAAAGACCCGGGCCAGAGGCATTTCCACACTGGACCTAAAATCTCCGGCGAATCGATCCCCATCAGGCAGGTCGCGAAACGCGGTCCAGTCGCCGGAAGGGCTTGGAGACTGGGGAAACCGGGTGAGGTACTGGCACAAAACGGCTTTGACGATGGGGGCGGGCTCCCGGAAGTCCGGCCCCAGAATGCTTTGCTTGCTGACCCTGTATTGGCTGTCGAAATAGGGGACAATCAGGGCGTCTTCGTCCATCTCCACGCTAAGGCGCCTGGCCAGATCAGTAAAATCCAGGGCTTCCGCGCGTTCCAGAAACTGGCTGTAAATCCTTTCCAAAACCGGGTTTGTCACCGTTTCCATCCTCCTAACAAATGCAGGTGCAGGTGGAATATAATCTGGCCGCCTCCCCTTTCCACGTTGAAAAGAAGGTTGTAGCCGGACTCATTGATTCCTTTCTGGGCGGCTACCAGCTTGGCCGCAGCGACCATTTCCCCCACCAAAGTTTGATCTTCCGGCTCGATGTCATTGACGCTGCGGATATGCTTTTTGGGGACCACCAGCAAATGCACCGGGGCTTCAGGGTTGATATCCTTAAAGACGACCAGCTTGTCGTTTTCATAAACGATATCGGCCGGAGATTCTTTTACAACGATTTTGCAGAATATGCAGTCCTGTTCCATCCTCGGTCTCCTCAGATTTCATTGCGTGAATTTTAGTCAGCCTTGCATGCAAAATGACACTGGGTCCCCGTTTACGCCATTGCGTCATGATGATTGCAAAACAGCCGCAATCATCCCGCCTCCATGGCTCCACGGGGATGACGGAGAAAGAAGGCCGTTTCATTTTACGGGTCGTGGATGCGCCTTCGCTAATAACCGGGTCAAATTCCACGACCTATAGACTTTCTTGCGCCTTTTAAGACCGTCATCCCCGCAAGGGAAATCCGCTTTGTGGATCGCCCGCAAGCGGGGACCCAGCGTCTCATCAAATGCGGTTATATAAATCAAGCCAGTACGGATTTTGTTTCTCGATTAGCTCAATTTTCCATGCTCGATTCCATTTTTTCAATTGTTTTTCTCTTTTAATAGCCCCATGCATGCTTCCGTGTACTTCATAATAAACCAAAGTTTTCGCGCTATACTGTTTTGTGAATCCCGGCGCCAGCCCTTGTTTATGCTCCCATACGCGCTTTTTCAAATCGGAAGTAACGCCAATATACAATGTGCCATTTCTTTGGCTTGCCATTATGTAAACAAAAATGGCGTCTTTCAAGTATCTCTCCTAAATGCGGCCATTGGTGCGCTGGCCTGTTGCCGCTATTGGAGCGAGGTTGAAGACCGATCTGATAAAGCAACACGGGCAAGCAGAGACCTTACAAAGACACTGGGTCCCTGTTTACGCCATTGCGTCATGATGATTGCAAAACAGCCGCAATCATCCCGCCTCCATGGCTCCACGGGGATGACGGGGAGTGAAGGCCGTTTCATTTTACGGGTCGTGGATGCGCCTTCGCTAATAGCCGGGTCAAATTCCACGACCTATAGACTTTCTTGCGCCTTTTAAGACCGTCATCCCCGCAAGGGAGATCCGCTTTTCAGGATCGCCCGCAAGCGGGGACCCAGCGTCTCATCAATCGATTTCGGGAGGACGCGATACTTGCCCCCGCATCACGCCAGGCCGTTTTCGGACTCCAGGCTCCAGCGCCCCCTGAGCGTGGGGAATTCCAGGGTCTGGTGCAGCATGTCCAAAAACACGGAGCGGGGCCTTTCCTCGGCGCCCAGGCTCATGAGGTGGGGCGTTTTCATCTGGCAGTCAATAAACTCAAACTCATGAGCTGTAAGAAATTCCACCAGCACGGCGAAAGCCGCCTTGGACGCGTTGGATCTTTTAAAAAACATGGATTCCCCAAAGAATCCCCGCCCCAGGCTCACTCCGTACAAGCCGCCGGCCAGTTCGCCGTCCTGCCAGGCTTCCACGCTATGGGCGAAGCCGGCCTGGTGCAGGCGGCAATAGGCCTTTTCCATCTCGGGCACGATCCAGGTGCCTTCCCCATGGTCCTGGCGGACAGCGGCGCAGGCGGCCATGACGTCTTTAAATGCTGTATCAAGCGTAACGGCAAAGCGCTTTTGCCGCAAGGTTTTTTTCAGGCTGGATGACATGTGGAACCTGGAAGGAATGAGGATCAGCCGGGGGTTGGGGGACCACCACAGGATGGGCTCGCCCTCGGAATACCATGGGAAAATTCCCATGCAATAGGCGTTGAGAAGCCTTTCGGGGGAAAGATCCCCTCCCACGGCCAGGAGCCCGTCGGCTCTGGCCAGGGAGGGGTCCGGAAAGCATATGGCTTCGGAAAGTGCGTAAACAGGCATGGCTACCAGGTAAAGGTCAATTCGTCTTTTTTCAGGCCAATACGCACCTTTCCTCCGGCGGTCAGGGCGCCGAAAAGGATTTCGTCAGCCAGGAGATCCTTGATCCTTTTCTGGATCAAACGGCCAAGGGGCCGGGCGCCGAATTTGGGGTCGTAGCCTTTTTGAGCCAGCCAGGTGCGGGCCTTGGGAGTCAGGTTCAATTCCACGCCCTTGGGCATAAGCTGGGCTTTAAGCTCGTTCATGAACTTGTCCACAATGAGCTCCATGATGGCAACATCCAGGTTGTGGAAGGTCACAATGGAATCCAGGCGGTTTCTGAACTCCGGGGAAAAGGCTTTTTCCAAAGCCTGCTTGCCCTTGGCGCCGGAATCCACGTTTTGCTTGCCGAACCCGATGGCGGCGGAGCTCATTTCCCGGGCGCCCGCGTTGGAGGTCATGATCAAAATGGCGTTGCGGAAGTCTGCTTTTTTACCGTTGTTATCCGTCAGGGTGGCGTGATCCATGACCTGCAAAAGCACGTTGAAAATGTCTTCGTGGGCCTTTTCGATTTCGTCCAGCAGCAGCACGCAATGGGGCGTGCGGCGCACGGCGTCGGTAAGCAAGCCGCCCTGGTCGAACCCCACGTAGCCGGGAGGCGCGCCGATCAAACGGGACACGGCGTGCTTTTCCATGTACTCGCTCATGTCAAAGCGCAAAAAGGCGATGCCCAGGGTCTGGGCCAATTGCTTGGCCACCTCGGTCTTGCCCACGCCGGTGGGGCCGGTGAACAAAAAGGAGCCCACAGGGCGCTCCTGGGAAGCCAGCCCGGCCCGGGAGCGTTTGATGGCCGTGGCCACGGTCTGCACCGCCTCGTCCTGGCCGAAAACCATTTTTTTCAGGTCGGACTCCAGGGCGCCCAGGCGATCCAGGTCGGACGCGGACACGCTGCGGGGCGGAATTTTGGCCACCTTGGCCACGATCTTTTCAATATCTTTGGGCCGGACGTATTTTCTCTTGCGCGAAGTGCGCATGTTCAGGGAAGCCGCGGCTTCGTCCATGACGTCGATGGCCTTATCCGGCAAAAACCGGTCGTTGATGTGCCGGGCGGACAGCTCGGCGCAGGCCTGCAGGGCGCCTTCGGTGTACTGAATGCCGTGGTGCTCTTCGTAACGGGATTTGAGGCCCTTGAGAATCTTCACCGTTTCATTCACCGTGGGCTCCTCGATCTCCACCTTTTCAAAACGGCGGGACAAGGCCCGGTCCTTTTCAAAATGCCCCTTGTACTCGTCATAGGTGGCGGACCCGATGCAGCGGAGTTCGCCCGACGCCAGGGCCGGTTTGAGGATGTTGGAAGCGTCCATGGAGCTGCCCGTGGTGGAGCCCGCGCCTACCAGGGTGTGAATTTCGTCGATGAACAGGATGGCGTTGTCCTTGCGCTGGACCGCGTTGATCACCCCTTTGAGGCGTTCCTCGAACTGGCCGCGATATTTGGTTCCGGCTAAAAGCCCGGCCAGATCCAGGGCGTAAATCTCGGCGGTTTCCAGAAAGTCGGGAACCTTGCCCTCGGCGATGGCCAGGGCCAGGCCTTCGGCCATGGCGGTCTTTCCCACGCCGGGATCGCCCACGAATATGGGGTTGTTCTTGCGGCGGCGGCGGAGTATCTGCTCGGTGCGCAGCAGCTCGTCGGCCCGGCCTATGAGGGGGTCGATGCGCCCCTCCTTTGCCTTGGCGACCAGATCCGTTGTGTAGGCCTCCAGGGGGCTTTTTTCCTTTTCCTTGCGAGGACGGGAGGACGGGGCGATTTCCGGGGCCGGAGAATCGTCCTCAAGCACCGATATACCGTGGGAAATGTAATTTAAAACGTCCAGCCGGGTGATTCCCTCATTGACCAGAAAATACTGGGCGTGAGAATCCCTTTCCGCAAACATGGCGGCCAGGACGTCGCCCACTTCCACGGAGGTCTTGCCCGCGGACTCCACGTGGCCCATGGCCCGCTGCAGAAGGCGGCTGAAGCCCAGGGTCTGCTGAAGGACGTACTCGCCCTCTCCGGGAACGGCTTCCAGGTTGGTTGTGAAAAAGCGCTCCAACTCCTGGAGAATGCGCCCGACATTTCCGCCGCAATGCTCTATGATGTCGATGCCTTCAATATTGTGACACAGGGCGTACAACACATGCTCCGTGCACAAATATTCGTGGCGGCGCTGTTTGGCCTCGTTGACCGCGGCGCCAATGGCGATTTCCAAATCCTTACTGATCATATTCCGTCTCCCTGCTCTGTTTCCGGAAAAACCGGGAGCCCCTTACTCAGGCTCCATGCTGCACTTGAGGGGAAAACCGTCAGCTTGAGCCATGGAATGCACTGTCTCAATCTTAGTTTCTGCAACCTCCGCCGTGTACACCCCGGCCACTCCCACGCCCCGGTTGTGGACGTTCAGCATAATCCGAGTGGCCTCGGGCACGGACTTGTTAAATACTCTTTGCAAAACCCCTACCACAAACTCCATGGTGGTGTAATCGTCGTTATGGAGCAAGACCTTGAACATGCGAGGCCGCTCGGTTTTTTGGGTCGGCTCTGTCAGGACATCGCCGAGATCTTCATGTGGATCGGGACTCATTTTACGTCTTCCCTTTCTGTTTCGTAAAAATCTCCTCCATAATATTAAGAATGCTTGGGGCAAAAATCAAGGTTAAACCCGGGAATAGCAATCTTCGGATTCTAGGGGGATTTGTTTACTCTTGCCAAATTTTTTTCGGGGTGATAGATAATTTTTTTGCCGATTCGGCTTAGGGGCCTGAAAAAACTTGCCTTGGGCAAGGCAATCCTGATAGGAACAGGTCCGAAATCGGTCTGCTCAAGGCAAATTTGGGGAGAACCGAAGGTTCGGCGCCGCGGGACGATGTATAAGCGGCGATTCGTGTGCGACGGCGCCGGATGTCAAAGTATCGTTAAACAATCAATCCAAGCGCCCGTAGCTCAGCTGGATAGAGCAACGGACTTCTAATCCGTAGGCCGCAGGTTCGAATCCTGCCGGGCGTACCATTATTTAAGGGGTTGTCCTTTTTATGAAAAGGATGGCCTCTTTTTTTTGCCATTTTGACAAGGTTTTACTCAGCCCCATCCCTTATAGACGATTAAGCGGCATCTCTGTATATCATTCTTAAAAGCCGTCGTGGGCCGTTAAGATTGTACCTTCAGCAAGGTCTGTTTAGATCTTGTGGCTGCGTAAAAAATAATATCACCCAAAAACAGCTTCTTTTCTCTTGAGTCCTGTTTAACATTCCATTATTATAGATATTTATTGATAGTTCAATCAGTATTCCCTTAATACCCATCCAAAAACGCCAGCATATTTATAAGATGGAGCAAATTAAATGAATAGAAAATTTACAAACTCCGCTGTTCATATATTTGTACTTGTCGCGGCATTAAGCCTTTTAGCAGGATGTGCAACAACTCCTAAAAGGACAGATGCGCGCATGCCTATAGTAATTGACCCGGAAGGTTCCGCAACCGTTACCTTCCAACGTTTAATTGTTCGTTTTCCATCCGGAGCAACTATTGGGACTCATCATGACGGATTGTTAAGAGTGCCTCAGTACAGGCACTATTGGACGTCCGACTTAGCTGTCGCCTCTAGCGAATTTAAAGTAATAGCCTCCGAACTGATGGCTTCATACGGATATTCCGTGCTCGGCGGGGATAACCTTCTTTTTGGAAAGGATAACTCAGGCAAAGCGGAATACCAATTGGGAGGGACTATCAAAGATATTCAATACGACACATATGCTCCTCTGGCGGGAAACTTTTCTGAGGCGCAACTTACGATAGAATGGCAACTTTATAATACCTATAAGGAAAGCGTTGTGTACAAAACCACCACCGACGGTTCCGGTAAACAGCAGTATACAGTTGGCTCTGAATGCGTAAAGGCAGCCTTTAGAGGAGCGCTTGAAAACCTGCTTGCGGACCCGAGCTTCGTTGCAATTTTGAAGCAAAGCCCTCATGAAGAATGGGATGAAACCCCCAACGATTTTTCTCCAGTCATTATAAACTGTGACAGGAAAAAAGCAATTAAACTTCCGGAAGATTTGGACCTTGCCATGCAATCCGTAATTACTATTAAGGCAGGCGAAACCGTTGGCGCCGGAGTTTTGATTTCGGAAGATGGTTTGGCGCTCACCGCAGGGCATGTGGTATCTGAATTGGAGCGAGTCTCAGTCTCTTTGAAGTCCGGCATCACACTTATGGCCAATGTCGTCCGTTTCGATGAGCAACAGGACATTGCTTTAATTAGTCTTCCCGGACAAGGGTATAAATACGCATCGATGCACTTGGGTCCTCATTCCAATATTGGGACGGATGTTTTTGCATTGGGCGCCCCCACAGGCGAGAAACTATCCTATACTGTCACAAAAGGCATAATAAGCGGCTATAGAGAATGGGCCGGGAAAAAGTATATTCAGACCGATGTTGCGCTGAATGCCGGAAACAGCGGCGGCCCCTTGTTTTCTCCTGACGGTGAAGTTCTGGGAATAGTCAGTTGGAAGATTGCCGGGATTGGAATTGAAGGGTTGGCATTTGGCGTTCCCGTTGAAGCCATTTCAGAACGTTTGAACATCAAGTGGCAGTGAGAGTAATGATTCTTGCAAAGCGCTATTATTTCAAGGGCTGTCCTTTACACAAAGGATGGCCCTTTTTTATTATAAAAAACCTGCCGCCGCGAAGTGATTGAGCGTAAAGCGTCATATTTACTAAAGTTTCGCAGATGCTATAGACATCTGGTCAATTATTGTTTTTTCAATAATGTCAAGGATGTAATTCATGACTTCAGGCTCAATTCCGTAACAAAGAACCTGCCTTGATCCCAAAAGCAATTCCTTGACCTTTTCCCATAAAGACTGGGCGACAACCAATACATTCTGATCATCGGACAATTCCCTGAAAAGCGGCCCCACGGGGCCGGTCATTTGCCGTTTGCCCAAAATGTACACGAGCAGAAGATAACGGATCATGACCAGAGAATGACAAGCGATCAATGCATCAAAATTGTTGCTCTGCTCCTTTGCCATGTACA